>JAZQMJ010000143.1:0-1695 GCA_045543435.1 Mailhella sp. | reverse complement strand
GGGAGACGCTTCGGGGCAGGGGAGGGCGGCGTCGGGGTCGAACCCGGCACGGCGCTTCAGCTCGGCGAGGCTTTCCCGGAGCTGGCGGCCCCTTTCCGAGAGGCGTTCGAGTTCGCTTTTCAGGAATCTAATATTTTCAGGAGAATAGACCATGACTGCTCCGGTGTGAGGCTTACGGGGATGCCTGCTGAGCATAGCACCGGAAGCCCCGTACTGCCAAGGCGTTCGGGGCTCCCCGGGGCTGGGAATGAGCGTTTTCAACAAAATTCAAAAAAATTTACGTTCACCTCTAGACGTTCGGAAAATCGCGCTTACCTATTGTCCTGAAAAGAGGCACACCCCTTCGGAACCCTTCCCGCCTCTTTGCTCAACAACGCGAAATCCTAAGGAGATATATCATGGGTAAGATCATCGGCATCGACCTTGGCACCACCAACAGCTGCGTTTATGTGATGGAAGGCAAGGAACCCAAGTGCATCAGCAACCCCAACGGCGGCCGTACCACTCCCTCTATCGTCGCCTTCACCGATAAGGAACGCCTCGTGGGCGAGACTGCCAAGCGTCAGGCCGTCACCAACCCCGACCGTACCATCTTCGCCATCAAGCGTCTGATGGGCCGCCGCGCCGACGCCCCCGAAGTGCTCCACTGGATGCAGAACGCTCCTTACTCCATCGTTGCCGCCGCTAACGGCGACGCCGCCGTGCGCGTGGACGGCCACGACTACAGCGCTCAGGAAATTTCCGCCGTCATCCTCGGCCAGCTCAAGAAGGACGCCGAAGCCTACCTCGGCGAACCCGTGACCGAAGCCGTCATCACCGTTCCCGCCTACTTCAACGACGCCCAGCGCCAGGCCACCAAGGACGCCGGCAAGATCGCCGGCCTTGAAGTGAAGCGCATCATCAACGAACCCACCGCCGCTTCCCTCGCCTACGGCTTCGACCGCAAGGCCAACGAAAAGATCGCCGTGTACGACCTCGGCGGCGGCACCTTCGATATCTCCATCCTCGAAGTGGGCGACAACGTCGTCGAAGTGCGCGCCACCAACGGCGACACCTTCCTCGGCGGCGAAGACTTCGACCAGCGCATCATCCAGCACATGGTGGCCGAGTTCAAGGGCCAGTACGGCATCGACCTCTCCCAGGACCGCATGGCTCTCCAGCGCCTCAAGGAAGCCGCTGAAAACGCCAAGAAGGAACTCTCTTCCTCCATGGAAGCCCAGATCAACCTGCCCTTCATCACTGCCGACGCTACCGGCCCCAAGCACCTGATGATGAGCCTCTCCCGCGCCAAGCTGGAACAGATGGTCATGGACCTCGTTGAAAAGTCCATCGTGCCCTGCCGCAAGGCTCTGGCCGACGCCGGCCTCTCCGCTTCCGACATCGACGAAGTCGTCCTCGTGGGCGGCATGACCCGCATGCCCCTCGTGCAGAAGCTCGTGGGCGAATTCTTCGGCAAGGAACCCAACCGTTCCGTGAACCCCGACGAAGTGGTGGCCATGGGCGCTTCCATCCAGGGCGCCATCCTCACCGGCGACGTGAAGGACGTGCTGCTCCTCGACGTGACCCCCCTGTCCCTCGGCATCGAGACCATGGGCGATGTTTTCAGCCGTATCATTGAGCGCAATACCACTCTGCCTGTTCAGCGCAGCCAGATTTTCACTACCGCCGCCAACTTCCAGACCAGCGTGGATATTC
>JAZQMJ010000142.1:0-14976 GCA_045543435.1 Mailhella sp. | reverse complement strand
GGCACACCCTCAGCGTCAAGGTGGCGGAGCACCGCGTCAAAATGCGCCTTGCAGTCAGGACATTCGTTCTCAAGAATGACGGGGGCGTTCGCGGTGAGCTCCTTGCAGGTCGGCACCTTGCAGTCCAGCACGCGCAGGGGGTTGGTCTCGAGGCGGCGCTTGCAGTCGGGGCAGAGCTTGTCCTGATCGAGGGCGGCCAGCCAGTCGTGCAGGGTCTTGCGGTACTGCGGACGGCAGGAGGAACAGCCGAGAGAGTTGATCTGCAGGGTGAGGTTCTTCAGGCCGAGCTTACCGAGGAATTCCATCATCATGCAGATGATCTCGGCGTCGGCTTCCGGCTCCTTGGGGCCGAGGCATTCGCAGTTGATCTGATGGAACTGGCGCATACGGCCCTTCTGGGGGCGTTCGTGGCGGAACATGGGTCCTATGGTGAAGAACTTGCTCACGGCCTCGCGGGCGTGGACGCCGTTCTCGATATAGGCGCGCATGACGCCGGCGGTGGCTTCGGGACGCAGGGTCATGGAGCGGCCCTTGCTGTCCTGTATGCAGTACATCTCCTTCTGCACCACGTCGGTCTCAGTACCGATGCCGCGGCAGAAAAGGTCGGTGTATTCCATGAGGGGGGTGCGAAGTTCGCCGAAACCATAGCGGGGGAACACCTCGCGGGCAGTGGCTTCCATCATCTCAAAAAGACGGGAAGATTCCTGAAAATGATCGGCAAAGCCCTTGATAGCCTGAATCTGTGCCATGACTGACTCCAGCAAAATTGAAATAGCAAATGAGATTAGGCCGATTTCCGACCATTGTCAAAGATTTCAGTGCCGCCGCGACGCTTTGCCCCGCAAGAAAGAAGAAGTTTTTCGAAGAACTTTTTTTCTTAGCCCCTGGAGCGAGCCCTCTTCATTGCGAAGGACTGAGAAAAATGCCAGAATGACGCAGTTTTTTCCTTTTCCGGCACTGCCCGCCCGCATTGACGGCCCGCCCTTCCGGAAAAACTCAGCATCCCCGCTTTTCCGAAAAGCCCAGCCCCGTTTTCTGCCATGGAAGAACTCATCCTGCGAGAGATAGCCGTCCTTTTCCTTCTCTCCATCGTCGTCGTCCTCGTCTGCCACCGCTTCCGCCTGCCTTCCATCGTAGGCTTCCTGCTCACCGGCGTGCTCTGCGGCCCTTCTGCCCTCGGCCTCATCCCCAACAAGGAAGTCGTCGATATCATGGCCGAAGTGGGCGTGGCCTTCCTCATGTTCACCATAGGCATGGAACTTTCCGGCAAGGAACTCGTACGCATGAAAAGACCGCTCCTCCTGGGCGGTACGGCCCAGGTCGTGCTCACCATGGCGGCGGTGTTCGGCCTCACGTTCTGGTGGAGCGGCATGCGCCTCGGCCTCGTGTACGGCTGCATGGTCACGCTCTCCTCCACGGCCATCGTTCTCAGCCTGCTCCAGCAGAAGGCGCAGATGGATTCCCCGCAGGGGCGCACCTGCCTCGCCGTGCTCATCTTCCAGGACCTGGCCATCGTCCCCATGGTGCTCATGCTCCCGCTCCTGAGCGGCGGCCTCGCCGTCGACCTCAATTCCATGGCCTTCGCCGCAGGCAAGGGCGTGCTCACCATCCTCGGCATACTGCTCTTCGGCAAATTCGTCCTGCCCAGGCTGATGTTCAGCGTAGTGCGCACCAGAAGCCGCGAGCTCATGCTCATGACCACGCTGGGCCTCTGCCTCACTGTTGCCCTCATTACCTATATGATAGGCCTCTCGCTGGCCCTCGGCGCCTTCCTCGCCGGCCTCATGCTGGCGGAATCGGAATACAGCCTGAACACGCTGGAGACCATGCTCCCCTTCAAGGAAGTGTTCTCCAGCATCTTCTTCATGTCCGTGGGCATGCTGCTCGACGTGCAGCTCTTCGTCACGCACATCCCCGCCATCCTTGCGGCGGCCACGGCCATCATCGCCGTGAAGATACTCATGACCATTCCTGCGGTGCTTACGCTGAACTACTCCCTGCGCACGGCCCTGCTGGTGGCGTTCAGCCTCGCCCAGGTGGGCGAATTCTCCTTCGTGCTGGCCAAATCCGCCCTTGGTCTGGGCCTGCTCAACGACAGCGCCTACCAGGTCTTCCTCGCCTCCAGCATCTTCACCATGGTGCTCACGCCCCTGCTCATCAACGCCGCCCCGGCGGCGGCGCACCTCTTCATCTGCCGCTTCGGGCGCGCCAAGGAATGCCCCCCCATAGACGCCCCCAGCGAAACGGAGGTCGCCGAAGAGGATGAAAGCTCCAACGGCATCATCCGCGACGGCCGCCTGCTCAAGGACCACCTCATCATCATAGGCTTCGGCATTGGCGGCAAGATCATGGCCCGCGGCGCCAAGGCCTGCGGCATCCCCTACGTCATCTCCGAGATGAACCCCGACACCGTGGCCCGCTACCGCGACACCGAACCCATCCGCCACGGCGACGCTTCCTTCCCGCTGGTGCTGGAACATCTCGGCGCGGCCACGGCCCGTGCCCTCACCCTGCTCATCTCCGACCCGGCAGGCGGCCGCGGCATCATAGCCAACGCCCGCGCCATGAACCCTTCGCTCTACATCATCGTGCGTACGCGCTACCTCGGCAATATCGACCATTACCGCGAGCTCGGCGCCGATGAAGTCATCCCGGAAGAATTCGAGACCTCCCTGGAAGTCTTCGCCCGTGTGCTGAACCGCTACCTCGTGCCCCGTCAGGACATCGACCGCTACGTCGATACCATACGCCGCGAGAACTACGGCATGGCCCGCCGCCTCGACATGGGCGGCTCCGTCATGCAATGCCTGCCCGACCTCCAGCTCACGGCCCTCACCGTGGAAGAAGGCTCGCCCCTGGCAGGAAAGACGCTCGGTGAAGCGGCCCTGCGCCGTGCCCACGGCGTCACCGCCGCAGGCCTGCGCCGAGGCGAAGACGTGAACAGCACGCCCGATGCGAACACCATGATGCTCCCCGGCGACATCGTCTATCTGCTCGCCACGCAGGAAGCCATCAACGCCGCCGCAGGCCTCTTCCTCTGCCAGAAGGAAGAGCATACGGAAATAAAGGAACACTGATGCCGGAAATATCCGCCCTCGCCGCACTGGATGAAGCAGGCCGCAGAGAATACTGGGCGGCTCTGGCTCTGCGCTGTATCAAGGAGCTGAACTCCCTGGAGGCGGCGAAGCTCCTCCGGCATTTCGGCTCTGCCTACGAAGCCCTGCAGGATGTCCGGCTCTGGCCCGAAGCCGGAGTTCCCCTGAAAAAGGCCGAGCACTTCCTTGACGACAGCTGGCGTGCCAAAGCCCGCCCGGAATGGGATGCCGCCAAGTCGCTGAAAGGCCGCATAGTCCTGTGGACGGACCCGCTCTTCCCTCCTCAGCTCAAGGAAGTGGACGCAGCCCCCGCCCTGCTCTACGCCAAGGGCGACCTTTCTCTGCTCAGCGCGCCCTGCGTGGCCGTCGTCGGTTCGCGCAAGTGTTCGCAGGCCGCAGAGGACTTCGCCTCCCGCATCGCGGAAGACCTCTCGAATGCAGGTGTGACTGTCGTCTCCGGCCTTGCCTTCGGCATAGACGGGCGCGCCCAGCGTTCCGCGCTCCGGGGTTCAGGGCGCACCATTGCCGTGCTGGCTGGCGGCGTGGACATCCCCTACCCGGCCAGCCACACTGAACTTTATGCCAAAGTAGCGGCAGACGGCCTCATCGTCAGCGAGTTCCCGCCCGGCACGAAGGCCCGCCCCGGCTACTTCCCCGTCCGAAACCGCATCGTCAGCGGACTTTCTCTGGGCGTGCTCGTCGCGGAAGCACAGCAGGTGAAAAGCGGCAGTCTCATCACGGCCCGCCTCACCGTCGAACAGGGCCGCAACGTCTATGTGCCTGCACCGGACGCTTTCCACGGCATCTACGGAGAAGGCACGAAACAGCTCCTCATGGACGGGGCTTCCCCCATCTACCGCGCCGACGACCTTCTGGCCGACATCTTCCCTCATCTGAAGCAGGCACTGCGGCCCCGACCTGAGCCGAAACCGCAGGCGCAGGCCGTAAAACCTGCTGTACCGCCTGCCCAGCCAGAGCCTGAAAAGCCCGTTCCTCCCGCCGCGCCTGCCAAAGCCTCTCCTGCGATGAACGATGACGAAGCCCTGCTCCTCGCCCTGCTCCAGTCCGCCCCGCTCTGCCCTGACGACCTTCTCCTTGCCGCGCAGGAAAAAGACGCTGGCTGGAACGCCCCGCGCCTGCTCTCCTCTCTCATGATGCTGGAAGTGAAGGGGCTGGTCCGCCGCCTCTCCGATTCCCGCTACGAGGTCCGCCCATGAGACGCATAGACGCCATATCCGCCCAGCTCCCCGACGGCGCCAAGCTCTTTCTGGCGTGGATGGAGTACCAGAAGGGGGCTTCCGAAGCCACGGTGGAAGCCTACGCGCAGGACGTGCTGGACTTCGAAGGCTATCTGGAAGAATTCGGCGTTTCTCTGGCCAGCCCTGCCGATATCGACAAGCAGATGGTGCAGGGCTTCATGGCGCATCTCTTCCGCAAAGGTATCGCCCCCAGTTCCCGCGCCCGCAAGCTCTCGGCCCTGCGCTCCCTGTTCCGGCATCTCCAGCGCACGCACAAGGTGGAGGCCGATCCCACAGCCGGGGTACACAATCCCAAGCAGGATCAGCGCCACCCCGCCATGCTCAACGTGGACCAGATGTTCACCCTGCTGGCCGAAGCCGGAGAGGACAGGCCGTCCCCTGCCGCAGTCTGCGATGCGGAAGACGCCCTCGCCCTGCGGGACAAAGCACTTCTGGAACTGCTCTACGGCTCAGGCCTGCGAATCTCCGAAGCCCTCGGCCTCGATGTGGACGACATCCGCCCCGGCGTGAACTCCCTGCTCGTCATGGGCAAGGGCTCGAAGCAGAGGCAGGTGCTTTTGAGCGACACCTGCACGGCCGCCCTCTCCCGCTGGATGGAAGCCCGTTCGCATATCCCGCCCCAGCGCGGCGAGCCTGCCCTTTTCATTGGGAAGCGCGGGAAAAGGCTGGACCGCAGGCAGGCGGCCCGCCTCCTCGACGAGCATGCCAAGCTGGCAGGCATACCCCAGCACGTTTCCCCGCACGACCTGCGCCATTCCTTCGCCACGCATATGCTGGAAGGCGGGGCAGACCTGCGCGCCGTACAGGAACTGCTCGGCCACAGCCGCATCTCCACCACACAGCGCTACACGCACCTCGACCTCAACGCCCTCACCCGCATCTACGACGCCGCCCATCCCCTCGCCAAGAAAAGCTGAACGCCTGCACGTTTCCGCACAGGCGCTCAACAGAGGGAGGGGACTATCTTCTATTGCCGGAGGCTCAGGCCCAGCGGCTGGAGCGATGTACGCTTCCGTCAGGCATGATGAGGCAGCAGGACGTGTGGGGCATGCGCTCGATGAAGGCCATAGGCTCGGCCATGACGCAGAGGGCCGTGGCGAGGGCGTCGGCTTCCATGGCCGTGGGAGCGATAACGGTGGCGCTCACAGGGCGGATGCCCTTGCGGCCCAGCGGGTCTATGAGATGGCCGAAGCCCTTGGCGGCGGATTCATAGTTGCCGGAAGTGGCCATGGCCTGACCCTTGAGGGCGCATACGGCGGGATAGGCGGTCTGGCCTTCGTACTTGCCGGGGTTCTCCACAGCGACCTTCCAGGGCTTTCCAGCCTTGGAGCCGTGGGCGACGATGTCGCCGCCGGCATTGATGAGGAAGTCGCGCACGCCAGCACGGAGCAGATGCTTCGCGCCGAGGTCGGCTATATAGCCCTTGGCTATGCCGTCGAGGCTCATCTTCATGCCTTCACGCTCGAAACGCACGGCGTGGCCATCCATACGGACGCGCCCCATGCCCACGAGAGCGCGGGCTTCTTCCATGCCTGCGCCCTTTTCCAGAGCTTCCACCATGGGAAGGACGGTGGGGTCGAAGGCGCCGCCCGTGCGCTGATGCACGCGGGAAGCGGCGGAGATGACTTCCACGGCTTCGGCGGGAAGATCGCGCAGAGAACCGGCGGCATTGGGCTGGCCGAGGGCGGAAGAGCTGCCGAAACGGGTGAGCAGGGCTTCAGCGCGGGACATGGCGGCAAAGGCGCCGGCCACGGCTTCAGCGGCATGGGCTTCACTGAGGCCATGCGTCGTCACGGAGACGAAGGTGCCCATCATGAGGCGGGTCTCCGTGTGCAGGGCAGACTTCATGCCCACGGAGGCGAAAGCAGGGAACGGAACAGCGGCAAGCACAGCGGCACCGGCGAGCTGTTTGAGGAAAGAACGGCGGTCTATCATAAACACCTCTGACTAGGCGGCGGGCTGGCTGTTTTCCTGAGCAGGGGCCTCGGCGGCAGGAGCGGCCGCAGACTTGGACACATGGCGGCGATGGATGATGCCGCGGGGGCAGCCCTTGGCGCAGGCCTGATCGCAGTCGCCTTCATAGTTGAGGCAGGCCATATGGTCGATGACGATCTTGGAGCCCTGCATGGAGATAGCCTTCGCCGGGCAGAGCTTCACACACTTGGAGCAGTGGATACAGCCGATGGAGCACACGTCCATGACGGCCTTGCCCTTGTCCTGCGTGGAGCAGGAAATGGCGACCTTGGCACGCTTGGGGATGAGTTCGAGCACGCCGCGGGGGCAGGCCTTCACGCAGGAGCCGCAGCCGGTGCAGACCTGAGAATTCACCTTGGCCACGCCGTCGGCAAGATAGAGACCATCGAAGGAGCAGACCTTCACGCAGTCGCCGAAGCCGAGGCAGGAGTAAGTGCACTGGTCGGCGCCGCGGTGCAGGGCGGCCACAGCGGCACAGGTGGATATGCCCTGGTAGTCGAAACGGCGCAGGACCTTGCCGTGGTTCTTATCGCAGCGGCGGTACACGCGCAGAGGCTCCATTTCAGCCGTGAGCTTGCCGGTGAGTTCGCCGATGGCGGCGGCGCACTGGGGGCCGCCCACCACGCAGAGATTGGGGGAGACGGATTCATCGTTCACCACAGCCACGGCATAGCCTTCACAGCCGGCGTAGCCGCAGCCGCCGCAGTTGGCGCCGGGCAGGGTCTCGCATATCTTCTCCACTCGCGGATCTTCCGGCACGGCGAACACTTTCGACGCTACGGCCAGAAGAGCCGCAGCCACCAGGCCCAGCGCAGACAGCGCTATAACAGAAGTAAGGACCATATCTATTTCCTTGATATCTGAAAGCTTTTAGAAGAAGTACAGCTTAGACCATACCCTTGAAGGCCATGAAGGTGAGGGCCATGATGCCAGCCATGATGAGGGCGATGGGAGTGCCCTGCATGGCCTTGGGCACGCGGCAGGTCTCAAGGCGTTCACGCACGCCGGCCATGAGTATGAGGGCCAGCAGGAAGCCTGCGCCGGTGGCGAAGGCGTAGATGAGCGAATCCATGAGGCCCAGCTCGTCGCGCTGCACCATGAGGGTGACGCCCATCACACAGCAGTTGGTGGTGATGAGGGGCAGGAATATGCCCAGCGAGGCGTACAGAGGGGGAATGGCCTTCTTGAGGAACATTTCCACGAACTGCACCAGGGCGGCGATGATGAGGATGAAGGCCAGAGTCTGGAGGTAGCCGAGTTCGAAGGGATCGAGCAGGTACTTCTGCGCCATCCAGGTGAACATCGTGGCCATGACAGTCACGAAGATAACGGCCGAGCCCATGCCTATGGCCACGCTCTTCTCCTTGGAACAGCCCACATAGGGGCACTGGCCAAGGTTCTGAGAAAGAACGATGTTATTGACGAATATTGCGGAAACAAAAACTTCGAAGACACTCATGAACGTTCTCCTGTATCCTTAGCGTCCTAGCCCTTGTTCTGGCCGCTGGAGCAGCCGGGGCAGGCGCCGCCGCAGCTCGGCATCTGAGAGGCATGGAGAAGTTCGAAGGGAGTGGTCTCGTTCCTTCTCTTGATCTGCCAGTGCGTCATGAAGTTCATCAGGGCGAGGATGAGGCCGAGGCAGATGAACGCGCCGGGGGCTTCCACCATGATGGTGAAGGGTTCGAAGCCTTCCCACATGATGAACTTGCCGAACAGAGTGCCTGCACCAAGGAGTTCACGGATGGCGCCGAGGAAAGTCAGCGACATGGTGAAGCCGAGGCCCATGCCTATGCCGTCGGCAATGGCGAGGTGCACAGGGTTCTTGGAGGCGAAGGCTTCTGCGCGGCCGAGGATGATGCAGTTCACCACGATGAGCGGCACGAAGATGCCCAATTGCAGGTATAGCGGATAGACATAGGCCTGCATGAGCAGTTCCACGGCCACCACCAGAGTGGCGGAAATGGTGATGAAGCAGGCGATACGCACTTTCTTGGGGATGAAGTTTCGCACCGAAGAGATGATGGCGTTGGAAAGCACGAGCACGAAGAGCACGGCTATGCCCATGCCGAGGCCGTTGGAAGCGTTCTTCGTCACCGCAAGCACGGGGCAGAGGCCCAGCATGACGCGGAACGGAGGAATCTCTCTCCACAGGCCCTTGGTCAGTTCCTGGATAAAGCGCTGCATGTGAACTCCTTTACTTCCACGTCTCCAGCAGGAGAGGCTTGATTTCCTGATAGATGGCCACGGCGTTGGAAACGGCCAGCATGGCGCCCACACTGGAAACAGTCGCGCCGGAAATGGCGTCTATCTCGCCGCCGTCGGCCTTGAGCTTCACGGGGAGCTTCTTATCGGGGAACTGGTTCAGGAAGTCGGGTTCAGCGAGGCGGGTACCGATGCCGGCAGTCTCCTTCATGGTGGTCATGCCGATGCCGGCAAGGGTGTCCTGGTGGATGTTGAAGCCCACGGCCACGCCGATGTCGCCGCCGTAGCCCTTGCCGAAGGCCTCGATGGCCACGCCGTAGAGCTTGCCGCCCTTCATGGCGGGGAAGACGTTGACCTTGCGGCCGTCCTTCAGGGTGAAGGCCTTGCGGTCTTCGATGGGAGAGTTTTCGGCCCCCTTGAAGACTTCAAGGATAGCAGGGCCCTGAACGAAGGTGAGGACCTGGCTCTCGATCTGGGTAGCCGTGCTCATCTTGAGGTAGGAAAGGCTGAAGCCTGCGAGGCCGCACAGCAGGGAGAGCACGGCAACCATCTGGATCATGCTTTTCATTACTTGTCCCCCTTCTTCCAGCCGAAGGGCCTGGTGACGACAAGGCCGAACATGGGAGCGAGCAGGTTGATGAGCATCACGGCGAAGGGTGCGCCGTCGGTGTACATGCCGAAGATGCGGATGATGACCACCAGCGCGCCGCCGGTGAGGCCGTAGAGGCACATGGGCAGGCGGCGATGCGGGGAGCAGGAGTCCTCAGTGGCGAGGAAGAAAGCCGCAAGCATGGTGGTGCCGCTGAACAGATGGAACAGGGGGCCGGCGTAGCGGGCAGGGTCGGCTATCTGGAAGCAGGAGGCCGTCACGATCACGCCGAGCAGGAACGTGAGCGGCACTTCCCAGCGGATGACGCCGCGGAAGATGATGAACATGCCGCCAAGGAAGAGCAGGCCGGCATGGACAGCGCCAAGGCCGCCGAGCTGGAGGCCGAGGAGCAGGTCGGCATAGGAGATATCGGCCACGCCTGCGGCTCCGAACTGCTTGAGGCGGAGAAGCGGGTCGAAGAGGTCAGTCATCAGGATAGTGGAAGTCGCATCCATGTACGAGGGGAAGGACACGAAGACCAGCGCCCAGCCCACGAGCACCGCGCTCACAGGGTTGGTGCCGTAGCCGCCGAAGGCCATGCGGCCGAGGCACATGGCACAGCCCACACCGATGACCACCAGCCACCACGGGGCGGCGGCAGGCAGAAGGAAGGCGAAGAGCACGCCGAGCACGGCGGCAGTGCCGTCATGCTGGGAGGGCTTCTGTCCCATGGCCTTCTGGCAGAGGAATTCGCAGGCCATGGCCGTGAACACGGAAAGGGCCACCACGCGCATGGCAGGCAGGCCCCACATGGCGAAGGCCGCCAGCATGGCCGGGGCGAGAGCGATCAGCGTATAGATGCTGTTGCCGCGTATGGTGCGCCCGCAGTGCCAGAACGGCGGCACGCTGATGGCGACCATGATATCTTTATTGGCAGATTTGCTCATGACAGTTCTCGTTGAGAGCTTTTATTCTTAAAGGAGAGCGGGCCTCAGTCCTTGCTGACAGGGACTACGGGGGTGAGCTTGGCCATGGCCTCTTCCTGACGCAGCTTGTTCACGGCAAGGCGGATGTACTGGAGCACAGGCCTGCGGGCGATGCACACATAGCTGCAGAGGCCGCAGTCCACGCAGAGGTGGAAGTTCTCCTTACGGGACATGCCGTACTTGTTGAACTCGGCGTAGCGGCTGAGCATGCGCGGGTCGATGCGGGCGGAACACACCAGCATGCAGGCGCCGCAGTTCACGCAGATGCTGTCGCCTTCCACTTCGGGGATAGTGCCCTTGCGGACGATGAAGAAGCCCTGCGTGCCCTTGGTGATGCTTCGGTCGAGCTGGTCGAGGCTCTCGCCGCGGAGCGGGCCGCCGCGAAGGATGGTGTCGCCATCCTGCAGCTCCACATCGGTGTATTCGATGAGGTCGCCGACGATACTGCCGTTGGTCACGATATAGTTGGCCCAGTGGTCGTCCACGTTCACAGTGATGACCGTTTCCATGAGGGGCAGGCCGGTGAGGGCCACGCGGCCGAGGCTCCACACGTTATGGATGCCCACAGAGGCCCAGCCAACGGGGTTCTCTTTCTTCGTGATCTGCTTGATGAGCAGCTGGGAGATGCTGTTGGGGTATTCCGGCTCGACTTCAACGGTGCGGATGCCGTCCACATGCACCACGGCGCCCTTGGGCACGGCGAGGATGATCTCATCGGCGCGGCCGAAGCGGCGCATGAGCTCGATGCCGGCCTTTATCTCATCCGCATAGCCGATGAGCATGGCTTCGGCCCAGGTGATGCCGGGTTCGGGGTTCAGGCCGTTGATGACGAGAGTCCTTGCGCGCTGGCCGAGGGAACGGGTGTTCACGCCGAGCTTCTTCACGGCAAGGATGAGGTCTTCGCCGCGCAGTTCGCTGTTGAGCAGTTCCACACGCTCCACAGCGGGGAAGGCGGAGGCGTCCACGGCGGAATCTTCGAACACGTCGATGAAGATGCTTCGCACGTTGATGTCGGAAATGACGCCGTACACGGGGGCATGCAGGTCGCCCTTCTCAAGGGAGGGATGCTCGGCAAGGAGCATGCCGGGGTACACCTGCGTTTTCTTCTTGATGTCGGGGAGCAGTTCGAACTGCTCGCGGTTCAGGCGCAGTTTCCTGGGCTTGAAGCCTTCACGGAAGCTCCGGACGTCGCCATAGACGAGGCGGAAGCGGGGATCGCTGAGTATGTTGAATCTTCTCTTCATGGGGGTTCCGCCTTACTTCATGTGGCACTGGGCGCAGGCGTCGGTGGGGCCGCCCTTTTCCTTATGACAGCCGATGCACTGCCCGTGATAGGCGGCCATGCTGCCCGGGATGAGCTTCTTGGGCTCCTGAGCGTGGCAGGTGGAGCAGGAAACGAAAGCCTTGTCGATGTTCTTCCCGGCCATGAACTGCTTGCG
Source organism: Mailhella sp. (assembly GCA_045543435.1). Lineage (GTDB taxonomy): Bacteria > Desulfobacterota > Desulfovibrionia > Desulfovibrionales > Desulfovibrionaceae > Mailhella. The sequence goes on along the minus strand of JAZQMJ010000142.1, from coordinate 3,432 downwards.
GGCGTCCACGGTCTCGTGGCAGACGAGGCAGTCCTTGGCGTCTCCCTTCATCTCGCGGCTGTGGCAGTCCACGCACAGGGCATGCCCGGCATCCTTGGCGGAAAGCTGGGCCTTCGCGGCCTCGGCGGCCTTCTCTTCAAAATATTCGTCAGGCACATAGCTGGCATGGGCCTTGCGGTTCCATTCCTTCAGCGTGACGGCGGAAACATGGTGGCAGGTGGCGCACACCAGCTTGTCGCTGCTCATGTTCTGGTGAGCGGTCTTGAAATCGCCGCCGAAGTCCACGCCGTGGCAGGATTTGCAGGACTCCTTGAAGGAAGTCATGGTCCTGTCGTGGCAGGAAGTACAGCCGTCTGCCTTGGCAGGCACATAGGCTTCGTGATGGCACTGCGCGCAGGTCAGGCCGTATTTTTCCATATGGGTCTTATGGTCGAAGACCACGCGACCGCCGACATTAGGCATGAGCACCCGGCCCGGCAGGACTTCTTTTTCCTGCGGGACGAGATAGCCGCCTATAGACAGGGCCAGAAGGACCCCCATCATGCCATATACGAGTTTTCCCACAATTCCCTCCTCGTACTCGGTACGGAGCATAGAATGCGGACAGTATAAATGAGCTTTCTAAAATCTCAAGATATCTGCAATTTTTTTTGATAAAAATAAAAATCACAATAGCTGGCGGCCTTCTCTGAACTGTTTGAACAAACAATTCCGGCCCTCGCTGGCTGACTGTTTGAACAATTTAGGAATATCTGCCCACAATCACAGAAAAAGCTGGAAACGAACAAATCCGGGAAAAAGAACGCCGCCTTCCTCCATCGGGAAATTTCCCCCGGAAATCTATTGCGTATTTATTCACAAAGCGTCCAGACCTCTGATTTTTGAAATGGCCAAAAACGGCTTCTGCCAACGGAAAGGCGCGTTTTTGGAGGAGGAAGGGGGGCGCATACAAGAAGGCAGTGCCTCCCCTCTCTCCTATTTAAATAGAAGGAGGCCCCTATTCAGGCAGCCCGGCAAAAAGGCTTCGCGCCGGCGCGAGAGGACGTATAGACGGCTGAGCAAAAACTTTTCCAGTACTGACAGACGGTTACGAGGGGAGAGGTAAGCTATCCTATTAAATTTATTGCAAAATAATAAAAAAAGGACCACTATGGAAATAATTTCTCATAGATGCTGATGTTCAACCACTTCTTACCCCAGATGCAGAAGAAGGTGCCACATGAAAGCCTCTGACCATACTCCCCGCGATATCGCTCCCGCTCGTGTCCTTTTCAAGAAATTCCCGCTCGCCACAACGATCAGCGCGCTGGCCATGGCGTCCATGATAGTGCTTGGCGGTGCGCTTTCGGCTGAGGCGGCGACGTATTACGACCTCAACGTCGATGGTTCTGAAGGATACGCTGCCGGCTCTCAAATCGTAGGCAGTAAAACTGAAGCCACCGGTGTCACAATGACAGTTACTGGCGGCACCGATATGCATCGTGTGTACGCGGTCAACCAAGGCAGCGTTGACGTATACGACAACGTAATAGAGGTCTCTGGCGGTACGTTCAAAACAAAAGGCACTGTTTCCCTTGCCTGCGCAGGCAGTGCCGGCACCCACAACGCCTACAACAACCTTACCAAAGTCAGGGATGTTTCCATGGACGACGCCTACGGCGGCCTGTCCTCGTCTGCTTCTGCCTACAGCAACAGGCTGGAACTCTCCGGCGACGTCACCATCACTGATGCCGCAGTCGGCGGCTGTGTAAACGGCGGAAACGCCAACAGTGAAAACAACACCATTCTCTATAAAGGCTCCGAAAAGAGCAGTGTACTCTATCTTGTGGGCGCCCGTGTACGAAGCGCTCCTAAGGAAGACGGCACTGGCGGTGACGGCATAGGCAATATTGTCACTATGGAATCCGGCAACGCCTTGTATATGTATGGTGCTTCTGTGGAAAAGGGTGGCGACGCCATATCTAACACTGTCGTCATGACCGGCGGCATCGCAGGTCACTTCGTCGGCGGTGCTTCCAGTTCCGGTGAGGCAAATAAGAACACAGTGAACATCACAGGGGGCACTGTTACCGGCACACTCTACGGCGGCCAAGGCTATACTGCGGCCGATGGAAACACCATCACTGTCGCCGGCACGGCCGACATGACCGAAGCCGCCCTCTACGGCGGCTATAGCGACGCCGAAGACGAAGGCAGTGCCAGCTCGAACACCATCCTCATGGAAGGCGGCACCGCTTCCGACATCATCGGCGGCTACTCCACTGGCGGCGAAGCCAACAGCAACAGCATCACTATCACGGGCGGCAAAGTCATCGGCACCATCTATGGCGGCATAGGCACTGCCGCCGACGGCAACCACGTCACCCTGTCCGGCTCGCCTGACCTCGAGGGCGCCACCCTCTACGGCGGCTACAGATTCGCCGAAGAAGTGATGCCCAGCCTCGAAGGCGACATTCCCGCCGAAGAGACTACCGGCAGTACCCCCAGCAAAGCCCCTGTTGGAAACACCCTCCATGTGAAGACTCTCGACCTCACCGCCAAGAACATACACGGCTTCGAAAATTACAAATTCACCCTGCCCAGCACTGTCAAGAACGGCGACATAGCCCTCAAGCTTACCGATTCTGAAAAGACTGACCTCGGTGCAGACCCCAAGGTCGACGTGGTCATCGAAGCCGGCGCTCCCCTCGTCCTCGAAGGCGGCCGTGCAGACCTTATCCGCAACGAAAAGGGCGGCCTCGAATACAGCGGCAAGCTCGTTCTTGCCCCTCTCCCCGACAGCCCTCTCTCCGAAGGCGATACTCCTGCAGAGGACGCTACTCCTGTGGCAACCGTCACCGCCAGACAGGGCGTTTCTCTGGAATACGACCTCATCGTCGGCACCGACGAACACAACCTCTATGTGGAACTCCCTGTTCCTCAGCCCGAAGAACCGACTCAGCCTGAATCCCCCGCTCCTGTGCCGCCGGCACAGCCCGCTGTCCGCGTGAATCCCCAGACCAAATCCCTGCTTGAAGGCCGCATCGCAAGCCTGGCCTTCGTGAACCAGGGCGCCGACCTCATCGCAGGCCGCGGCATTGCGGCGGCACGCGAAGCCTCCCTGGAAGGCGAACTCGTTCCCTTCATGATAGGCGAAGCCGGCAAGAGCAGATACGAGACCGGTTCGCATGTGGACGTGCGCGGCTTCTCCATGATAGCCGGCCTCACCTACGGCAAGAAGACCGAGATAGGCGACGCTACCCTTGCGGCCTTCTTCGAAGGCGGCTGGGGCAACTACGATTCCCACAACTCCTTCCACAACGCCGCAAGCGTGCGCGGCGACGGCAACAACAAATACTACGGCGGCGGCATGCTCGCCCACATGGCCTTCCCGGCCCTCGGCCCCGGCAACGTGTACGCCGAAGCCACCTTCCGTGCCGGCTGGGCCGACAC
>JAZQMJ010000141.1:0-6036 GCA_045543435.1 Mailhella sp. | reverse complement strand
CCACGCCCACCATGAAGAGATCGGTGAGGCCGGGGCGTTCGATGGCGGCATTGGTCTGCGCCACGAGGAAGATATGCTTGTCGTATTCGGTGACGGCGCTGTTGATGGCGTTCACCGATGCGGAGCGGCCCACGTGGAAAGTCATGACGGCGCGCGGGAACATCACCACTTCGCGAAGGGTGATGACAGGGAGCTCCAGCGTAGTCTGTTCAGACATAGAAACCTCGGGATTTTCCCAGATGCGAGAATGCGTTCCGCCCCGCATCGTTCAGTGTGCGGGGCGAAACGCCGGTAAAAGGAACAGGAAGAAACTTCCTGAAAAGTGATGGCTTATGCGGCCTTGCGTCCGAGAACGGGGCCTTCCGTGCCTTCGATGACGCCGCGGGTGATGACGCATTCGTCCACATCCGTGAGGGTGGGCAGGTCATACATGATGTCGAGCATCACCTTTTCGAGCACGTTGCGCAGGCCGCGGGCGCCGGTCTTGTTCTCGATGGCCTTTTCGGCCACGGCGCGCAGGGCGTCTTCCTCGAAGCGCAGTTCCACGCCGTCCAGCTCGAACAGCTTCTGGTACTGCTTGACCAGGGCGTTCTTGGGTTCGGTCATGACGCGGAGCAGGTCTTCCACGCTGAGCTCTTCCACATGGGTGATGACCGGGATACGGCCGATGAACTCAGGGATGAGGCCGAACTGCACGAGGTCGGTGGGCACGAGGCGGTCGAGGAGCTCGCCGAGGCGATGCTCGGTCTTCTTCTCGATGTTCGCGCCGAAGCCCATGGTGGTGCCGCGGGAGCGGGATTCCACCAGCTTCTCGAGGCCGATGAAGGCGCCGCCCATGATGAACAGGATGTTCGAGGTATCCATGCGGATGAACTCCTGCTGGGGGTGCTTGCGGCCGCCCTTGGGCGGTATGCTGGCCACAGTGCCTTCGATGATCTTCAGCAGGGCCTGCTGCACGCCTTCGCCCGACACGTCGCGGGTGATGGAGGGGCCGTCGGCCTTGCGGGAGATCTTGTCGATCTCGTCGATGTAGATGATGCCCTTGCAGGCGGCGTCGAGGTCGTAGTCGGCGTTCTGCAGGAGCTGGACGAGGATGTTCTCCACGTCTTCGCCCACATAGCCGGCTTCGGTGAGGGTGGTGGCGTCGGCAATGGCGAAGGGCACCTTGAGCACGCGGGCGAGGGTGCGGGCAAGGAGGGTCTTGCCGCTGCCGGAGGGGCCGAGGAGCAGGATGTTGCTCTTCTCCAGCTCCACGCCTTCGATGGCGCCGGCGTGGAACACGCGCTTGTAGTGGTTGTGCACGGCCACGGAGAGTATCTTCTTGGCCTTGTCCTGACCGATGACGTATTCGTCGAGGCGGGCCTTGATCTCCTGGGGCGTGAGCAGGCCTTCGGGGGCGTCGCCGTCTTCGGCGTCCAGCTTGTCCTGTTCAGCCATGATGGCGGCGCAGGCGCCGACGCACATGTCGCAGATGGCCACGTCGCCCTGCATGACGAAGTGCTTGGCGTCGTAGCTGCTCTTTCCGCAGAACGAGCAGAACATTTCTCTGTCTTCGCTCATACTACTTCCCCGCGATGGCAGCCACGTCGCGGCGGCTGGTGAGGATGCGGTCGATGAGGCCGAACTTCACGGCTTCTTCGGCGGACATGAAGTTGTCGCGTTCGCAGGCGGCGGCCACGACCTTCTCGCTGTTGCCGGTGTTCTCGGCAAGGATGCGGTTGAGGTTCTTCTTGAGGCGCAGGCCTTCCTTCACATGGAGTTCCATGTCCGTGATCTGACCCTGCGTGCCAGCGGAGGGCTGGTGTATCATGATGCGGCTGTTGGGCAGGGCATAGCGCATGCCCTTGGCGCCGCCGGCCAGCAGGAAGGCGCCCATGCTGGCAGCCTGGCCCATGCACATGGTGGCCACGGGCGGGGCGATGAACTGCATGGTGTCGTAAATGGCCATGCCAGCAGTGACGGAGCCGCCGGGGCTGTTGATGTACATGTAGATCTCCTTCTCAGGGTCCTGGGACTCGAGGAAGAGGAGCTGGGCGCAGATGAGGGAGGCGGTGGCGTCGTTCACTTCGTCGCACAGAAGGACGATGCGGTCCTTGAGCAGGCGGGAGAAGATGTCGTACGAGCGTTCGCCGCGGCCGCTGTTCTCGATAACGAAGGGGATGGTCACGTTTGGGCTCCTTATGGCGCGTTCCGTGAAGGGGCGCGCGTATAAAAAAAGTGTTCCTCAAGCCGAAGGGCCGGAGGAACACCTTTTTCGGCTTTAAAAATTATTCAGCCTTGGCTTCGGGAGCGACCTTCTGGGCCTTGTCGAACATGAGGGCAAGAGCCTTGCTGGTCATGATGCGGTCCTGGATGTCGTTCACGGCGCCGTTCTGATACATGGCGTTGCGCAGCTGCTGGAAGTCCTGCTTGTACTGCTTGGCCATCTGGGCGATCTGCATGTCCACTTCCTGAGCGGAGACTTCGATCTTTTCGCGGCGGGCGAGAGCAAGGAGGAAGATGAACATGCGGGCGCGTTCGGCGGCCTGCTTGCTGGTCTCTTCGCCCATGTTCTTCAGGCTTTCGTCAGCGGCGGCCTTGTCCATGCCCTGCTGTTCGAGGTAGTCGCGGATCTCGGCTTCGTATTCAGCCTGATGGTTCTTCAGCACGGATTCGGGGATGGGGAATTCCACGCCTTCGAGCACGGAGTCGATGAGTTTCTGCTGGGCGTCGGTGGTCACGCGTTCGGCCTTAGCCTGGGAAGCCTGCTGGAAGATCATGGCCTTGAGGGCGTCGAGGCTGGGGAAGCCGAACTTCTTGGCGTAGTCTTCGTCCATTTCGGGGAGGACTTCGCGGCTGATCTTGCGGAGCTTCACGCGCAGGTCAACGGTCTTGCCGCGCAGGGATTCGTCGATGTGGTCTTCAGGGCAGACCATGGAGCCGGTGCCCTCTTCGCCAGCCTTGAGGCCGCGGATGATGTTGTCGAGCTCGGAGAGTTCCTTGCCGTCCTTGGGTTCGGAGAGCTGGATGGTGTAGTTCTCGACCTTCATGCCGGGAACGGGCTTGCCGTCCACGTCGCCGTCCACGTCGATGGTGACCACGTCGCCGGTAGCGGGCAGGCGTTCTTCGGTCACGTCTTCGAGGGTAGCGGTGCTCTTGAGCAGGCGGCCGGTGAAGTCGGCGATCTCTTCTTCAGTGAGTTCGAGGCCGGGCATCTCCACGGTGAGGGCGGAAAGGTCTTCGGGGAGCTTCACGTCGGGAAGGGTGTCGAAGGAGAAGGAGAACTTCAGTTCCTGGCCGCGCACGATGGGGTCGCCGTCGAATTCGAGGCGGGACATGGGCTTGAGGTCTTCTTCGCGGAGGATGGAAGCGATGCGCTGCTCGACGAGGAGCTCGGTAGCGCGGCCCATGACTTCGCCGGGGAAGCGCTTTTCGATGACGGAAGCGGGCACCTTGCCCTTGCGGAAGCCGGGCAGGGAAACGGAAGCGCCCACTTCCTTGGCGGCGGCGGTGAGGCCGGCGTTGACTTCTTCAGCGGAGATGACGACGCTGACCTTGCGGTTGAGTTCGGAAACGACTTCGATGCTGTGAGACATGGGATGAAACTCCTTATGGATGGCCTGCCGCTCTTCGGCGGCGGGAAGATGGCTGAGGATGGTGCGAGAGGAGAGGCTTGAACTCTCATGGATCGCTCCGCTGGATCCTAAGTCCAGTGCGTATGCCAATTTCGCCACTCTCGCACGGAATGCACACTGCAAGGCGATGAATTTAACACAGCTTTGCACGGTAGGCAAGAGCGGAACTCGTTGTCCGCACTGGAAAATCCTCAGTTCTCAGCTTCCCGCAGGCCATTCCGGCCCTTGCAGGACAGGAGCAGGGCAGAAAAGGCAGGGGCCCGGCGAGGGATCGGAGCCCCTGCCGCATCGCGCAGGCGCAGATTTCGCCTACGCGGCGTAAAGCTGGTCCCTGAGCCAGTCCTTCATGCTGTCGGAAGGCATGAACACGCCCTTGAGGCGGCCGAACTCCCTCTGGAAGTCGGCATGGAGTTCTTCAGGGAGCGGATGCACCCAGAGGTCTTCCGTGGCTTCGGAGTTGCGCATCACGAGGCGCAGGGTGGGCTGCTCGGTCCAGTTGTCGAGCACGAAGTAATGGGCGAAGTCGTCCTTGGAGCGGACGGGGGCATGTTCGGCATGCCAGTCGTGGTTGCCCCATTCGAGGTACAGGGTCACGGCGTCGGCAGGGTCGAGGTTCCAGTCGATGGGGAGATTGGTGAAGCGCTTGAGCTGTTCGGCGGTATTGTACTGCATATTTCTCTCCTTGTGGTGCGGTCGGAGTGAGTGGATGATTTGTCAGGATTGATTCCTGTTAAGTTCAAGATAGTAGCGAGTTGTTTTCTTGTCAAGAATAATTATCAATAATTAGGCGTATGCTCTGCTCGCGCTTGCGCGTTCATGGGAGGGGCAAAAGGAAAAGCCTGCTTCCGAAGAAACAGGCTTTTCCTTTTTTAGTGATAAATCGAATCGTTAGATGAGGCCGTAGCGGCTGCTGAGCAGAGTCTTGAGGGTGTCGAGAGTCTTTTCGGAGGGAGCGCAGAGGGGCAGGCGCATCTCACCGCTCATGCGGCCCATGAGGGCGAGGGCGGTCTTGCAGGGGATGGGGTTGCTCTCGATGAACATGGCGCGGTTCAGGGGCTCGAGCTCGTAGTGCAGCTTGCGGGCTTCGGCGTAGTCGCCGCGTTCGCAGGCGGCGGTGAGGCGGCTCATGGTGTTGGGGAGCACGTTGGACACCACGGAGATGACGCCCTTGCCGCCGATGGAGTAGGTGGGCACCACGGTGAAGTCGTCGCCGGAGAGCAGGATGAAGTCTTCGGGGCACTGCTCGATGATGTCGGAGATCTGCACGAGGTTGGCGGTAGCTTCCTTGCAGCCGACGACGTGGGCGAGCTCGCGGGCCATGCGGGCCTGCGTGGAGGGCAGGATGTTGGAGCCGGTGCGGCCGGGCACGTTATAGACGAACATGGGGATGGCCACTTCGTCGTTGATGGCCTTGAAGTGCTGGAAGATGCCTTCCTGCGTGGGCTTGTTGTAGTAGGGGGAGATGAGCAGGACGGCGTCGGCGCCCACGCTCTTGGCATGCTTGGTGAGGCTGACGGCTTCGGTGGTATTATTGGAACCGGCGCCGGCGATGACGGGCACGCGGCCCTTCACCTGATCCACGCAGATGCGGATGGCGGCTTCGTGTTCGGCATGGCTCATGGTGGCGGATTCGCCGGTGGTGCCGCAGGGAACGAGGCCGTTCACGCCCTGTTCGATCTGCCACTCGATATGAGCGCGGTAAGCTTCTTCGTCGATAGTGCCGTTCTTGAACGGCGTGATCAGTGCGGTGATAGTTCCGTGAAACATCGTATTCTCCCAGAAAAGTTCGATACCTTTGTAATCGTACACCTCTTGTGACATCGACGCGAGTCCGCGTCAAGCCGCGTGAGGCGAAGAACATGGCTCTTTTATTGTCTTTATGGGGCCGGAGCTGTCTTCCCGGCTCCCCTGTACATTCAGTTCCAGATGGCGCGGATATGGGGGAGCAGGGCTTCGAGGGCCTGTTCCGCCTCCATGCCGAGGGTGGCTCCGGCGGCGTTCTTATGTCCTCCTCCGCCGAACTGGGCGGCCACGTCGCGCACGCTGTCGTTGCCGGAGGAGCGGAGGCTGGCCTTGGTGACGACCTTGTCGTCCTTCTCGTCTTCGCGCAGGAGCAGGGCCACGCGTACGCTGGAGAGGCGGCGGAGCTGTTCCACGAAGCCTTCGGCGTCCTCGCGGCGGCTGCCGGTCTCGGCGAGCACGGCACGGGTCACGAAGGCGGCGGCGAGCCTGCCGTCCTCAAGCATGCGCGTCTCGGCCATGAGGCGGCCCCAGAGGCGGAGCTTGGCCTCGCTCCAGTTGTTCTCCAGCTTTTCGCGCAGGGCGGCGATATCCAGCCCCTGCTCGCGGAGCTGGGCGGTGAGGCGCAGGGCGAGCGGGGTGGTGTTGCCGTAGCTGAAGTTGCCCGTGTCGGACGAGAGGG
>JAZQMJ010000140.1:0-2292 GCA_045543435.1 Mailhella sp. | reverse complement strand
GCTTGGGGAGACCAGCCATCTTGCAGGCGCCCTTGCCGGGGCCGGAGGGGAACAGTTCGTAGATTTCCTTCAGCTTGAAGCCGGTGTTCTTGGACATGATGCGCACCATGGGGGCGATGCCGTTCTTCTTGTAGTAATCCTGCAGGAAGTCAACGACCTTCATGTGGTCATCGGTGAGGGCGGGGATACCTTCGGATTCCTTCACGAATTCGAGCCATTCGGGGCACCAGTCTTCAAAGCGGAGCAGGAAGCCGTCTTCGTCGACTTCGAAAGTCTTACCCTGGAAAGAAACTTCAGCCATGGGAGTCCTCCTTGGACATGTTGGGGCTGTTGGAATTTGCCTGAACATTCGTCCAGGCTCACATACTAACAAAAGGAAAAAAATGTGATCCTTCTGGTGAGTGAGTCTGCCATAAACAAGGGTAAATGGCAAGCCTAGTCACATTCTTTTCGCCGTAAGAAGGCTTTTCCGCGCATCAGTTCGAGGAAACAGCACGGCGGGCGAGCCGCCACCACGCAGGAAACGCGCCTTCGAAAAAAGGCTTGTACCTTCTTTTCAAGCAGGACGCAAGCCCTTTTGCAAAACTTTTCCCACAGAGGGAAAAATCTCCTCTGCTGGAAAATTCAGCCTTTTAGCGGGGCATGCAGCACTTCTTGTACTTCTTGCCGCTGCCGCAGGGGCAGGGATCGTTGCGGCCCACCTTGGGTTCGGCGCGGCGCACGGGTTCCTTGCCGTACACGTTGCCTTCAACGTAGAACCATTCGTCGCCTTCCTTGCGGAAGAAGCCGTCTTCGCGCAGTTCCTGGGGAACGTTCTGCACGCTGTAGTGGGCCACGAACTTCACTTCGCCGGTGGTGTCGTTCTCGCCGCCGTCCACGGTCTCGATGATGTCGAGGCCTTCCCAGCTCATCATGGAAGACCACTGCTTGATCTCTTCGGCAGAGGCGTCTTCACGGAACTCGGGGTGGGTGGTGTCAGTGAGGTACTGATATTCGCAGATGGCGTGGGCGGTGTAGCGGGAACGCATGAGGGCTTCGGCGGTAGGGGCCTTGGCCTTGCCTTCGATATAGGGGCCGCAGCAGGCCGCAAGCTCCAGGCCGGAGCCACAGGGGCAAAGACTCATAGGAGAACTCCTTGAAAATTGTTTGTGAGCACTTTGCCTTCATTAGCGCAGGAACGCAAGCCCCATGATGCCGGGCAAAGAAAAAACCCGCCGGCTGAGGGGGACCGGCGGGCTGGAGGAAAAAGATTTTCAAAGGAATTGCCAATATAGATGCAAGATGCGTGCCAAACCTTTTCAAAACAGCACACATCCAGCAATATCAGCATGTTATAGATTCACTCTCTCAAAACACCTTCGCAAAGCAGGCTGAACTCGTACTTATTTTTGAACAGCCTTCCCGGCCTGAGCGCAGGCTTATGAAAATTTTTTGAACAGCCCTGCCTCTGTCGACTTTCCTCGCCACTTTCCTGACTCCCCAGAACGCAGAAAAGCCCCGCCCTCCTTCATGGGGAGAGCGGGGCTCGTCATTTCGTCAGAGACTGGCGGGCTTACTTCACTTCGGTGAAGTCGGCGTCGACCACGTCGTCGTCCTTCTTGGCGCCGCCGCAGCTGCCGCCCTGGCAGCCGCCTTCCTGCTGAGCGCCCTGGGCGTTCTTGTAGAGCATTTCAGCGAGCTTGTGGGAAGCCTGGGAGAGGTCGTCGGAGGCCTTCTTGATGGTCTCGGTGTCGTTGCCTTCCATGGCCTTCTTGAGGGCTTCGGTCTTGGCTTCGACTTCGGACTTGAGGGCGGGATCGACCTTGTCGCCGAGGTCCTTGAGGGACTTTTCGGTGGCGTAGATCAGGTTGTCGGCCTGGTTGCGGGCTTCGATGGCTTCCTGCTTCTTCTTGTCTTCGGCGGCGTTGGCTTCAGCTTCCTTCACGAGCTTGTCGATCTCGGCGTCGGTGAGGCCGGAGGAGGACTTGATCTGGATGGACTGTTCCTTGCCGGTGCCGAGGTCCTTGGCGGAGACGTTCACGATGCCGTTGGCGTCGATGTCGAAGGTCACTTCGATCTGGGGCACGCCGCGGGGGGCGGCGGGGATGCCGGTGAGCTGGAACTTGCCGAGGGTCATGTTGTCGTTGGCCATGGGGCGTTCGCCCTGAAGGACATGGATGTCAACGGCAGGCTGATTGTCGGCGGCGGTGGAGAACACCTGGCTCTTGCGGGTAGGGATGGTGGTGTTGCGGTCGATGAGCTTGGTGAACACGCCGCCCATGGTCTCGATGCCGAGGGAGAGCGGGGCCACGT
>JAZQMJ010000139.1:0-1651 GCA_045543435.1 Mailhella sp. | reverse complement strand
TTGCGGTAGAAGATGCGGGCGAAGCTGTGGCCCACCACGGCCTTGATGCCCGCGCCGATGATGGCCAGCGGGGCGTGTTCGCGGGAAGAGCCGCAGCCGAAGTTGCGTTCGGCCACAATGATGTCGCCTTCCTGCACGCGGCTCACCCATCCGGGTTCCAAGCCTTCCATGCAGGCTTCGCCCAGCTTCTTGGTGTCGGTAGTGACCAGAAAACGCGCCGGTATGATGGCGTCGGTATCGATATGTGCGCCGACCTTATGCACTTTGCCGATAAAAGACATAGACGACTCCTTTTACAGCTTATCAGGACCGGTGATGACGCCGGTAACGGCAGAAGCGGCGGCAACATAGGGGCTGGAGAGGTAGAGTTCGGATTCCAGACTGCCCATGCGGCCGCGGAAATTGCGGTTCGAGGTGGAGATGCAGCGTTCGCCGTCGCCGAGCACGCCCATGTAGCCGCCGAGGCAGGGGCCGCAGGTCGGGGTGCTGATGACGCATCCGGCGTCGGAGAATATCTCGAACAGGCCTTCATCCATAGCCTGACGCCACACGGTGGGGGTAGCGGGAATGACGATACAGCGCACACCCTTGGCCACCTTGCGGCCCTTGAGCACTTCGGCGGCGTCGCGCATGTCGGAGATGCGGCCGTTGGTGCAGGAACCGATGACCACCTGATCGACAGTGATGTCGCTGAGTTCGGAAACAGGGCGGGTGTTCTCGGGCAGATGGGGGCAGGCCACCACGGGTTCCATGCCGGTCACGTCCATGGTCACCACGCGCTCGTATTCTGCGCCTTCGTCGGCGGCGAGAGCGATGGGATCAGGATTGCTGTGAGCCTTGCAGTATTCGGCAGTGAGCTCGTCGGAGGGGAAGAGACCGCACTTGCCGCCAGCTTCGATAGCCATGTTCGCCATGCAGAGACGGCCTTCGATGTCCACATCCTTGAGGGCGGAGCCGCCGAATTCAAGGGCGCGGTAGAGGGCGCCGTCCACGCCTATCTCACCGATGAGGCGCAGGATGAGGTCCTTGCCGCGTATCCACTTGGGCATGGCGCCTTCGATGTTCACGCGGATGGAAGCAGGCACCTTGAACCAGAGGCGGCCAAGCACCATGCCGCAGGCGATATCCGTAGAGCCGAGGCCGGTGGAGAAAGCGCCGATGCCGCCGTAAGTGCAGGTATGGCTGTCAGCACCGATGACGAGGTCACCGGGCTTCACAAGGCCCTTTTCCGGCAGGAGAGCATGTTCAACGCCGGCACAGCCGCCTTCGTAGTAATGGGTGATGCCCATTTCCTTGGCGAAGTTGCGGGAAATGATGACCTGATTGGCGGACTCGATGTCCTTCTGCGGGGTGTAATGGTCCATGACGAGGAATACCTTGTCCTTGTCGAAGACCTTCTTGGCTCCCATGGCGCGGAAGGATTTGATGGCCAGCGGGCCGGTGATGTCGTTGGCGAGCACGCCGGAAAGGGAACACTCCACGATCTGGCCGACTTCGCGGACTTCCTCGTCCGTGTGCATCTGCAAGATCTTCTGAGCAAGGGTCATTGCCATAACTCTACTCCGATTTGGACTTCCAAGTGTCCTGAAAAAAAATAAAAGTCTTTGGAAGATAAGTCGGATCGTAGCCATGTCGTTCTGTGAGCCAAGGA
>JAZQMJ010000138.1:0-2355 GCA_045543435.1 Mailhella sp. | reverse complement strand
ACTGTGGACATGGCAGCCCATCATGCCGCGCCCAATGTCCCCGTTGGGGAATCTGCCGCCAACGCCCGCGAGATACTCGTGAAGGCCAAGGAATTCGGCGCCGTCGTCCTCGTGAGTGCGCCGCCTGTGAAGGATGAGGAGCATCGACAGCGCATCGAAGCTCTCTGCACGGCCTATGCGTCCATTGCCAAGGGTGTAGGCATCCCATTCGTCGATATATTCCACCCTCTTATGGAGCTTGGCTATGTGGACGACCTTGCGGATGGCGTTCACCCTGGCCCGCACGGCAATGAAATGATAGCCGGTCTTCTTGCCGATTCCGAAGCCATGAAGAAAACTTTTGCCGACTGAGAGAAAATGCTTGACAGAAGGGGCCTCTCTGTATAAGTTCCATCCGTCAAGTCAATGTCGCCATCGTCTAGTGGCCTAGGACGGAGGCCTCTCAAGCCTCTAACACGGGTTCAAATCCCGTTGGCGACACCAAACTGATGATATAGAGTCCTTCCCGATGAGATTGGGGAGGACTTTTTGTTTTAACTATTCCTCTGGCCTGAGTCCTATTGCCGCTTTTTCGCTATGGACATTCCTGCACGGATTCTGCTAATCCTTAATCATATCATAAAAGCCCACGCCTATGTGAGTGGGGAGTGCGGCAGGCGCATCCTGCCCTGCAAGGAGTAAAGCCATGAAACGTTTCTGGGGAGCAGCAATCCTTTCTCTCGGTCTGGTCATTGCCGGTGTTTCCAGCGCTGATGCCGCAGGCCTTCGCGGCAATCCTTCCAGCAAGGTCTACCATACTGAAGCGTGCCAGCTGTATAAGACTACGGCCTCCACGGCCATGTTCAATGCCGAAGCAGATGCCAAGGCCAAGGGTTATTCGCCCTGCAAAGCCTGTGTGCTGGCGGCTTCCAAGGTGAAACTGCCTGCGCTCTCGAGCGAACCCTATGTGGGCAACGCCAATACCAAAGTTTTCCACAAGGCCGGATGCAAGGCGGCCCCGAAGAAGGAACCTGTAGGCATACAGAACCTGCTTCAGGCCCACAAGAACGGCTACAAGCCGTGCAAGATCTGCAAGCCTGCCGGCAAAGCCGAGATGCCGAAGTAATATAAACAGGTACGAAGGAGCTTCCGTGGCGAGGCTCCTTCTTTTTGCTTGAAGTCAGGCTGAGGCCTCTTGAAAATATGATGCCCAGCTGATAGCGTGCCCTGACTTCAAATCAAGGAGCCCATATGGAAGACGAAAAGAGCAGGGAGCTTCTCAGCGAGCTTGCCGCCTACAAGAGCAATCTGCAGAACGTGCTGGCCTCGGATGCGGTCAAGGTAGGCCTGCTTACGGACTCCGTGAGGAGCATCCCCGAACTTTCCAGCATGGTGCGCAGTTTCTTTGAGCATTGCGTGCGCGAGTATCATTCTCTCCATGGTCGCGTAGAGCCTCTGGCCGTTCTCGGTTCCTGCTGTTTTGCCGGCGCGGCGGCCGCCCAGCTCTGGCAGGCGGTAGAAGAAGAACTTCTGGGCAGTAACCTCTTCCGTCTCCTTTCCCGCGACAAGGGCATGAAGTTCCTCGATGAGACCGCTCTCGAATTCGCCGGGCTTCCCGGCGGCTCCCCTGATGGCGACAAGCTGGCCGCCTGCATCAAGGGAAGCTGGAGCATCCTTGCCCTTGCTACCTGGAGCGGCACTGTGAAGGGCCGTTCTCCGGAAGAGGCCATGCTTTTCCTGCAGGCTACGGCACAGGTCATGTTCGTTCTTGGTGAAGCTGTGGTGCTTGCCAGACTTGCCGGGAGCGAAGAAGCTTCTCTCTGATCATGGAAACATCAGTCTCTGACTGCCGATAATAAAAACGCCGCTTCGGGCTTCGGAGCGGCGTTTTTATTATCAGAACTTTTTCAGCGGATTCTGACAGATACCGTGCGTTCGTCGGGGCGATGCAGGGAACTGCGATAGGGTTTTGCCTTGAGATGGAAGGTGACGATGGAGTCCCCTTTGGCGTGCTTGGTGCTCACGCGCTCGACGAGCCTGTGGGAGATGCCGGGATGCTGACGTATCTCCCAATGCCCTTTGAGCTGGAGCTCATAGCGCATAGGCGAGGAAAGGAGACTGCCTTTCACAGGGAGTGAAGGGCCGGAGCCCGTCAGCGTGAAGACGAAGATATCTCCATCGAGTTCGACCCGGCTCCACGTTTTCTTCGCAGGTTCCGCGAGCTTCTTCACCTTGGGGAGCTGAACAGCGGCAGGGGCGTCTTGCTTTTCAGGTTCGACAGCTTTTTCCAGGACGGCCGCAGGTTCGGCGGGTTTTTCCTCTTCCGGGGCGGTCAAGTCGGGGGCCAAGCGGTCTTAGGAAGGCAACATCATTTTT
>JAZQMJ010000137.1:0-2709 GCA_045543435.1 Mailhella sp. | reverse complement strand
GCCCCCTCTTCCGGCACCCCCTGGGCCGACCGTCTGGCCGAGCAGTGGATGCCCGGAATGATGAGCCGCAAAAAACAAGTGCTTCCTTTTCTCATGGAGGCCTTCAATTCGCTTGACTAACCTCTAACATTCGTATAGAAGATTCCCACATGGCAAGGTAGCTCAGTTGGTCAGAGCATGCGGTTCATACCCGCAGTGTCGAGAGTTCAAATCTCCCCCTTGCTACCATAAGAAATAAGGGCGGTTCTTCGCAGAGCCGCCTTTTTTCATACCTTCTCTCTTCTACGAAAAACTCCCCCGCAGTGCAGGCCGCGAGGGAGTTTTCATTTTTCTGAACGATTATTACTTGCCGAGCTTCTCGAGCCGTTCGGCTATCTCCTTGATGAGAGCCTTGTCCTCACCGGGGCAGAGCATGCGCTCGGGACTGAGTATGGCGTCGAGCTGTTCCCGGGTCACGAGATCGCTCTCAAGCACAAGGTCGTACACAGAACCGCCGCTGTCGAGCGCCTTTCGAGCTATGCTCGAAGAATGCTCGTAGCCGATGTAGGGAGCCAGCGCCGTCACTATACCTATGGAATTCTTCATCATCTCATAACAGCGCTCGGTGTTGGCAGTGATGCCGTCCACGCAGAGGTCGCGGAGGGTATGGCAGGCCGCACCAAGGCGATGCAGGGAACAGAACAGCGTGTGGGCGATGATAGGTTCCATCACGTTCAGTTCGAGCTGGCCGGCTTCAGCCGCCATGGTGATGGTCACGTCCTTGCCGATGACGTCGAAGCATATCTGGTTGACGACTTCCGGGATGACCGGGTTCACCTTGCCGGGCATGATGGAAGAGCCGGGCTGGCGGGGCGGCAGGTTTATCTCGTTGAGGCCACAGCGGGGGCCAGAGGAAAGCAGGCGCAGGTCGTTGCATATTTTGGAGAGCTTCACCACGAAACGCTTGAGCAGGCCGGATATCTGGACGAAAGCGCCGGTGTCGAAGGTAGCTTCCACATAGTTCTCCGCCATGAACACAGGCAGTCCGGAAACTTCGGCAAGGTGGCGGGTCACAAGCTCGGCATAGCCTTTCGGCGTGTTGATGCCAGTGCCCACGGCCGTCGCGCCCATGTTCACGTCGCTTATCTGCTCACGGCCTTCGCCCACACGGCGGATATCCTCCTTGATGGTCGTGGCCCAAGCGCTGAATTCCATGCCCAGAGTCATGGGAACAGCGTCCTGGAGCTGGGTACGGCCCATTTTCACAACATTGCGGAATTCCTCGGCCTTCCTGGCGAAACCTTCACGGAGGTATTCCATATCTCCCATGAAATCCGTGAGCGCATTGTACAGGGCGAGGCGTATGGCCGTAGGATAGACGTCGTTCGTGGACTGGGAGCAGTTCACATGGTTGTTCGGGTGGCAGTACTGGTATTCGCCCTTCTCGTGCCCCATGATCTCAAGGGCGATATTGGCGATGACCTCGTTGGCGTTCATGTTGCATGAGGTGCCGGCGCCGCCCTGAAAGACGTCGACGGGAAACTGGTCGAGGTACTGCCCGGCGATGATGCGGTCGCAGGCCTGGCAGATGGGCTCACCGATGGACCGGGGCAGAACGCCGAGCTCCATATTGGCCATAGCGGCGGCTTTCTTCACATGGCCCAGCGCCTGGATGAAGCGAGGCATCATGGCAATGGTAAGGCCGGATATCTTGAAGTTCTCCACGGCACGGCTGGTCTGTATGCCGTAATAGACATTGGAAGGTATCTCTAGTTCGCCCAGAAAATCGTGTTCTTTACGCGTGGCTCCCATAATGCTTCTCCTTGAAAGCGTTGGAAGAAAAAATCGTAATGCTGAAAGAAAAGCTTCTTTCTTTCAGATATAGATAAAATCCCTCAACACTTCAATGCTCTCCAAAGATACTGATGAAAAATAAATCATATCTTTAAAAAGTTCCCTCGAGCAGCACTGGACTTCCCCTCTCTTTCTCCGCCTGTTGAAAGAAGAGCCGAATTAGTCTAATCTTCTCTCACTACCACGCTGGGCCTCCAGCATTTCAGAGAGGAGACGATTTCCATGAGCAATGCCGCACTGTTGGCTGAATACAATAGCCGCATAAAACGTGTCATCATCTCTAAGGAAGAAATAGACGAAGCCATCAAGAAGGCCGCTGAAGATATCGATGCCGCCTATGCCGGGCAGCCTCTCCTGCTGGTGAGCATACTCAAGGGCGCGTTCATCTTCATGGCCGACCTGTCCCGGGCCGTGAGCATCCCCTGCGAAATCGGCTTCATGGCGGCCAAAAGCTATTACGAAGGCACCGAATCCTCTGGAAACGTAAAAATAACCCTCGACCTCTCCCAGGATATCAGCAAATACCACGTCATCATCGTGGAAGATATCATCGACACCGGCAGGACGCTGAACGACATCATCAAGCTGCTGAAGGCGCGCAACCCGCTTTCCCTCAAGGTCCTTACCCTGCTCGACAAGCCTTCCCGCCGCGTCGTGGACCTCAAGGCCGACGTTTCCCTCTTCACTATCCCGGATCTCTTCGTCATCGGCTACGGCCTCGACTGCGGAGAATATTACCGCAACCTGCCCTATGTGGCAGAATATGAAGCAAGAGGGGAATGACATGCTCGAAAAACTTTTCAAGCTGAAAGCGAACGGCACCAACGCTAAAACGGAAATGGTCGCAGGCCTCACCACCTTCATGACCATGGCCTA
>JAZQMJ010000136.1:0-4696 GCA_045543435.1 Mailhella sp. | reverse complement strand
GGCTATCGCCCGCGCCCTCGCCACCAATCCCAAAGTCCTTCTCTGTGACGAGGCGACTTCCGCTCTCGACCCCAGCACTACGGATTCCATCCTTTCTCTTATTAAGGATATCAATCGTCGCCTCGGCATCACTGCCGTCATCATCACCCATGAGATGAGCGTCATCGAGAAGATATGCAGCCATGTGGCTATCATCTCCGGCGGCAAGATCGCCGAATGCGGCCCCGTGGAGCAGGTCTTCTATCATCCCACGACGGATGCTGCCCGCATCATGGTCACGCCTGAAGCCCTCAGCCCCGAGAAGCTCCCCTGCGAACGCCTCGTCCGCATCGTCTTCAATGGTACCAAGACTTTTGAGCCTATCATCGGCGCCATGATGCTCGACTGCGGCAAGCCCATGAGCATCTTCTATTCCGACATCCGTGAAGTGGACGGCGTGACCTATGGTCAGATGGTGCTCCAGCTTCCCGACGACGGCGAAGCCATCCGCCGCATCTATGCCTTTGCCGAATCCCGCGGCCTCGTTCTGGAGGAATTGTACTGTGTTCGATGAACAGATGATTGAAATGCTGTGGGAAGGCGTTATCGACACGCTTTATATGACCATAGCCTCCACGGCCCTTTCCTATGTTTTCGGCATGATCATGGGCGTTCTGCTCGTCATCTGCCGCAAGGACGGCATCGCCCCCCGCCCCATGCTCTATGCCTGCCTCGACGTGGTGGTGAACCTGACCCGTTCCTTCCCCTTCCTTATCCTTATGATAGCCGTCATCCCCGTGACCCGCTTCATCGTGGGCACGACCATCGGCAACAATGCCACCGTCGTTCCTCTGGTCATCGCGGCGGCGCCCTTCGTTGCCCGCCTCATCGAGGCCTCTCTGCTCGAAGTGGACGGCGGCGTGGTGGAAGCGGCCCAGTCCATGGGGGCTTCCACCTGGCAGATCATCACCAAGGTGCTTCTTCCCGAAGCCCTGCCTTCCCTGCTCAACGGCAGTGCCGTGGCGGCCATCACCATCCTTGGCTACTCCGCCATGTCCGGCGCTGTTGGCGGCGGCGGCCTTGGCAAGCTGGCCATCATGTACGGCTACAACCGCTACCAGACCGACGTGATGTTCGCTACCATCATACTCCTTATCATCATAGTCCAGCTGTTCCAGATGATTGGCAACTGGGCTACCAAGCGAAGCGACAAGCGCGTGTTCTAGCCTTGGCTGGAATAGGCGTGGAAATTTGTGCCATGCACCTGTAACCCATGAGGATTCCCATGAAAATCCGTGCAATTCTCCTTTCGGCCCTTCTTTCCGCCTCCATCTGCGGCACTGCCGTCAATGCTGACGCTGCCGAAGTCAAGGTCGGCGCTTCTCCCACTCCTCATGCCGAGATCCTCAAGGCCGCCATCCCCCTGATGAAGGCCAAGGGCCACGATCTCAAGATCATCGAATACGCCGACTACGTTCAGCCCAACATGGCTCTGGACGCCGGTGAGCTCGATGCCAACTACTTCCAGCATCAGCCCTATCTTTCCGATTTCAACAAGGAGAAGGGCACCAAGCTCGTTTCCATTGCCGCTGTGCATTACGAGCCCTTCGGCATCTACGCCGGCAAGACCAAGTCCCTCAAGGACCTGAAGAAGAAGGCTATCGTTGCCGTTCCTAACGACACCACCAACGAAGCCCGCGCTCTTCTCCTCCTGCAGGACAACGGCCTTCTCAAGCTGAAGGAAGGCGCCGGCCTCAATGCCACTCGCCGCGACATCGTCGAGAACCCCCTGAAGCTCCGCATCGAAGAGATCGAAGCCGCCCAGCTCGTTCGCTCTCTGCCTGACGTGGATATCGCTCCCATCAACGGCAACTACGCTATCCTCGGCGGTCTCAAGGTGAAGGACGCTCTCGCCGCTGAATCTGCCGACTCCATCGCCGCTACCACCTATGCCAACATCCTCACTGTCCGCGTGGGCGACGAAAATCGTCCTGAACTCCAGGACCTCGCCGCCATCCTTAAGGGTGAAGAAGTGAAGGCTTTCATCAACAAGACCTATGACGGCGCTGTTGTTCCTTCTAAGTAAGTCGATTCATTTATAGATTAGAAAAAGCGCTGCCCGAGGGCGGCGCTTTTTTTATGGCTGGAAGGCGGACTTTGTTCAAATAGTTGCAAGCAATGGGGAATTTTTAAAAGATTGTTTACAAAATGCTTGCAGTGGTGTAATGTAAAAGAAGGCTATGGGTCCTGACCTGTCCGCCGCATTGGCGGAGGGCTTCATGGCCAGCGAACAATCTACCAGTGGAGAGTGTAATGGCTCGTATTACCATGGAGCATGTGCAGTATGAAGCCCATGTCCCTGCGGTTGGCACCAACCCGGATACCATCGGTTTCGTACAGATAGACCCCAAGAAGTGCATCGGCTGTGACTCCTGCCAGCGTTACTGCCCTGTGGACGCCATCTACGGCGAATCCGGCAAGGCTCACAGCATTCCTCATCCTGAAGCCTGCATCAACTGCGGTCAGTGCCTTGTCCACTGCCCCCAGGGTGCTATTTACGAACAGAACACCTGGATCCCCGAGATCGAAAAGAAGCTGGCCGACAAGAACGTCAAGGTCATCGCCATGCCCGCTCCTGCCGTTCGCTATGCCCTCGGCGAAGCTTTCGGCATGCCCGTCGGTTCCGTGACTTCCGCTCGTATGCTCACCGCTTTCAAGCAGCTCGGCTTCGCTCACTGCTGGGACGTTGAATTCACCGCCGACCTTACCATCTGGGAAGAAGGCTCTGAATTCCTCGAACGCCTCACCAAGGGCAAGGGTAAGCTCCCCCAGTTCACTTCTTGCTGCCCCGGCTGGCAGAAGTACTGCGAGACCTACTACCCCGACCTGCTGCCCAACTTCTCCTCCTGTAAGTCTCCTGTCGGCATGAGCGGCCCTCTTGCCAAGACCTACGGCGCTGAAGTGCGCGGCTACGATCCCAAGCAGATCTACACCGTGTCCATCATGCCCTGCGTGGCTAAGAAGTACGAAGGCCTGCGTCCCGAACTCAACGCCAGCGGCATGCGCGATATCGACGCTACCATCAACACCCGCGAACTCGCCTACCTCATCAAGAAGCACGGCATCGACCTTTCCCGTCTGCCCGAAGCTACTGAGTACGACGAACTCATGGGTGAAGGCACCGGCGGCGCCACCATCTTCGGCGTTACCGGCGGCGTTATGGAAGCTGCCCTCCGCTTCGCTTACGAAGCCGTCACCGGCAAGAAGCCCGCTAAGTGGGACTTCCACCCCGTGCGCGGCATGGAAGGCTTCCGTGAAGCCACCATCAATGTGGGCGGCGTCGATGTGAAGGTTGCCGTTGTCCACGGCGCCAAGAACTTCCCCGCTGTGCTGAATCAGGTGCGCGAGGGCAAGTCTCCCTACCACTTCATCGAATTCATGGCCTGCCCCGGCGGCTGCGTCTGCGGCGGCGGTCAGCCCATCATGCCGAGCGTCTGGGACGTGTTCGAACGCAAGTCCGGTCAGCTCTTCGCCAACCTCCGTCAGCGCCTTGAAGATACCCAGGCATAAGGAGATAACATGTCCATCATGAACATCACCCGTCGTGGTTTTCTCCGTGGCTGCTGCATCCTTGCCGGTGGTCTCGCCATGGGTGTCCACTGGACCGGCCGCGCCATCGCTTCCGCTCTCAGCGTGCGCGATCACATGAAGGCTCGTATCGCCAGCGTGTACCGCGAAGATAAGCGCTACGCTCAGCGTTCCTCCATGGACAACGCTCAGATCAAGCAGCTGTACGCCAAGTATCTTGGCAAGCCCGGTGAAGAAAAGGCTCATCATCTTCTGCACACGCACTGGTTCGATAAGTCCGGTGCCGTGAAGAAGCTGCACGATGGCGGCCAGTATCCTGGTCCTCGTGGCGGTGAATTCCGTCATAAGCAGTATCCTCACGAACGCTAATCGTTCTTAGGACAAAATAGCAAGGCGCTCCATTTTCGGATGGGGCGCCTTTTCGTTTAATCTCCAAACAGCCTCTGTGGGAAATTCGGATAGGGCAGGGCAGTGGCATGGAGTGAAGAAAGGAAGGGCAGGACCAGAGATATGGGTTGGGCCGAGCATTGAAGTGTGAGCCGGTTTCAAGTTTGCCAGGGATAGATTTTTTCAGAGGGGCCACATCCGCATCAGACATAAAGTCTGAGCCTGCATGTATGAAGTTCGATATGCTTCGGATTCAAGACAGGAACGCAAAGATGCAAATGAGATTTTGGCAGTGTCGATGGAGAAAACCACGACGGGCGATGTCTCTGAATGAGGCAGGCGGCTGGAGGGAAACGCTGTGACCTGTGATCTCTGGTAACTGGATGCTCAGCATTGTGCGGAGCAGAGGCATTGTAAATTTTGAAAAACTGCCTCAGAAACAGAACTTATGCTAGTCGGTGTTCAGAGGTAAAAGCTAAAGTTAAACTTTAAGTTTTAGGGAAAAATGCAAGTGCAAGCGTCCTGATAAAAGGTTCACGCCGCCTCCTTTTATTTTTTATTTATGTCTCATAATGTAAATTATGTTAACTTTAATCAACAGCGAAGCCTGGAATACAGCCGAGTGCGTCATTCTTCTTCTGAAAATCCAATAAGATATGAAATTTGTGCTTTTGTGCTGAAACTTCGTACTTTTGCATCGTTTGGCGTTTCCTTGAACGGGCGTCAACTGGCGTGGAAATGT
>JAZQMJ010000135.1:0-4842 GCA_045543435.1 Mailhella sp. | reverse complement strand
GATATTCGAGAGCTTCTTCGCGGGTGAAGAGGGCCATGGGGAACTCCTTCCGAAGTATGGGTAGCTGTTTCAGGAAGGAACATCGGGCCTGTGCAGGATGTTCCGCGCTTGCAAAAGATTGTTAAGGAAAGCACAGAGGGCAGGGCTTGTCAATTCCGGCGCGCCCTGCTCTCCCCTACACTCTCAGCATGCCGCCGAGCGGGGAATAGATGTCTTCCATGATGCCGTCGGCCTGTCCCTGCACGGGGGCGGCCACGGGATGCACATGCTTCACCATGCTCTTGAGCGGCGGCAGGGAGAGCCAGTCCTTCCACCAGCGCAGGGCCTTGATGAACATGGTGAGCTTGGCCTCGAAGGAAAGGTAGGGCATGTCGCCCCACAGCTCCATGTGCATGGTGAACATGGCGCGTTCCTCGTCCAGCGCGATGGTGGCGCCGCCGGTCTGCAGGCCGAGCCTGTTGCCCGCCAGCAGGCTGGCCACGGCGTCCTCGCGGTTCTGGGCGGAACCGAGGTCGGCCATGATCCAGAGGTCGCCGTCCACTTTCTCGAACTCGATGATGTCGCCGTCGAAGGCGGCGCGGCAGGTGCCCACAGGGCTGAGTTCCATGGGTGCGCCGAGGGTGCGGCCCAGTTCCTTGATGAGTTCTTCAGGGGTCATATGTTTTCCTCTTCGATGCTGGAAGCGAGCTTTTCGATGAAATACTGGGCCGAGACTTCGCGCAGGAGCTCTTCTTCGTACGGGCGGCCCTGCCCCGCTTCGAGGGCTTCGCGCGCGGCGCGGGCCTTGGCGGCGGCTTCGGCGGCTATGCGCCCCAGCTCCCCGGCCTTCCTGGCCTGCATGGAGGGCATGAAGCGGTAGATGTCCAGGAAGTTCTCCAGCGAGTACTCGGTGACGGCGAGCAGTTCCGCAAGCTCCATGCCCTCGAGTTCCTCAGGGGCGAATATCATGCGCTGGGCGTCGGCATGCTGTGCGCCGAGCGTCTGGTACACGAAGCAGAGGTCTTCGAAGGCCACGTTCTTCTCGGCGAAGGCGCGGCGTATGAGCGTGGGCAGGCAGGCGTAGCCCATGTCCGCACAGCGCACGAAGAAGGCGGGCAGGCGCAGGCGGCTGTCTTCGCGGGCGGCACTGCGCCAGCGTTCCTTGAGTTCTTCCGAAACGGAGAGCGCGTCCACAGAGGCGAGGAGCGCGGCGCGGGCCGGGCTGAGGGGGGCTTCCGCCCCCATGGCAAGTTCTTCTTTCATATCCTGTCCCTACTGCTGGCTCTGGGTCGTGCGGGCCTCGACCACAGCACGGCGCATGTTCAGAAGCAGCTGTTCCATGAAGTAATGCTCAAGATGCACATCGCTGAACTGCCTGCGGGCCTCTTCGGCACTGAGGCGGTTCTCCTGGGCGGTGACCTTGTCCATTTCCTCGAAGAGCTTCCGCTCCAGTCTGAGCACGCCTACATGGAAGCTGTGCAGATCGTCCGAGCCCTTGAGGCCGGGGTACTGGTCGAACAGCATCTTCATGGTACTGCGCATGATGCGGGCCCTGTCGTCCTGCGAGCCGACTTCGGCCTCGGCGAAGATGCGCCCCTCGCCGCCGTACAGGGCCTTGTTGTACTGCCTGGCCAGCCAGTTGAGCACCAGGTAGCGGTCCTCGTCCTTGACATTGGGGTCGGCCATCAGTCCGGCGAAGGAAGAAGCGTTCGCCATGCGGGCCGTGTCCGCGCACTTCCTGAGGAAGCCTGGCTGGCGCAGGACGGCATCCGTCAGCAGTTCGCTCTTCAGCACGGCTGCAAGTTCGGGGCTCACGCGCAGGGCATCGACGGCTCTGTGCGCCGTGGCGAAGTCGCGTACGCAGGCGTCTGCGACGTCACGCACGTCCGGCCTGCGGGCGCCCCTGTTGAAGATATCTTCTATGGCCAGAGCTTCGGGGAAGTTTTCGACGGGCATCTCCGGGTCCGCCATGATATCCATGAGCCTGCCCTTCTCGCTGGCGATGAGCTCGAGTATCTGCTTCCCGTAGCGGCTGTCCCGCACCTGCTGGGCACTCAGCCCCGCAGGCTCGGCCAGCTCGGCGAAGACACGGCCGGCGGCGGCGTCGACGGCTCTTGCGGCATCCCTGAACACACGCACGACTTCCCCGAGTTCATGCCTGAGGGCGGCGAGGTCCGAGAGCGGTCCCTTGCCGACGGGCTTCCCGAAGATGCGCTTGCCCATGATGTCGCACAGCGTCGCCAGTTCCTCGCTGCCCATGCCCTGTTCCTTGAGGGCCAGCAGGTCGTCATGCAGGAGGGCATCGGCCACGACGGGGCGGAAGGCGTCTCTGACCTTCGCGGCGAACGCTTCGGGAGTGAGCGTGCCTTCGCTTCCCTTCACGGCTTCGCGGAGCAGGTCCTTCACCCTGCCCCCGCCGATGACATAGGCGGACATGAGGTCTTCGGGCAGTTCCACGCCGCTGAAGCGTATGCGCACTTCGGCCTCTGCCTGGCGCAGGGCCTGCAGATAGGCGGCGGGCAGGGATTCGGGCTTCTCGAGGCCGGCGGCGAGCTCGGCGTTCGAAAGCTCCGGCCCTCTCATGAACTCGATGAGTTCGGCGGCGCGGGTGGCATCCGTGAAGGCTCTGAGCTGGTCAGGGCCTTTCATGTCGATGTTGTCCATCATTTCTTTGCTGGCCTTCCCGGCCGCGGCGTCCAGCAGGCCCGCCGCGCTCCTGATGCTCTGGAGCAGGCCGGGCTGGGAGTCCAGCTGAGCCTGCAGGGCGAGGCCGTACAGGGCCTTCTGGCCTTCCGGGCCGAACCTCGTCCATTCCTCCGTAGAATGGATGGTGAACTGGGCCAGCCTTGCCATGGGCGTGGGCAGGGAGCGCAGGGCCGTGTAGAAGGCCTCGGCATTGCCGACATTGCGGGCGAGCACGAGGACGCCGTACTGGCGCGCCAGTTCCCCGCCCATCCTCGCGGCGTGCTTCAGGAGGCTGGCGTCGGCCAGCGCGGGGCTGCTGAATACCCTCTCCTTCCATTCGGCCTTGAGCCCGGACGAGATATCGAGCTCGTCCACGGCGTAGAAGGCGGCGGTGAGCTTCTCCACGAAGGGCTCCACCCTTTCGGCGTAGAGGCTGGGAATCCTGGCGAGGTCGGGCTGGGCCACGCCCCTGATGACGGACTCGAGCTGTTCGAGGCTGACCTCAAGCTCCGCGAGCTGGGCAGGCATGCGGGCGCGCACCTCGTCGGCGCTGAGGCCGAGGCTGGCGGCAAGGGCCTGCACCGCGTTCTCAGAGGCGGCGCTGTGGGCGCTGGCATTGACTATGGGGAGCTGTGCCTTGACGATGAGGGCGTCCAGTTCGTCCTCGAGGCCGCCAAGGGCCTGCAGGACTTCGGCCTCGCTCCTGGTCTGCGAGAGCCTGTCGCCCAGGGAGGCGGCTATCTCCTCGCTGGCCTCGCGGCTTATCGGCACGCCGCGGTGTTCGGCCTCGGCGCTGATGAGCACGGCCGCCGCGGCCTGGGAAGCGGCGCGGAAAAGCAGGGGGCGGAGCGTGCGGGCGAGGAGCTCGGGCGAGAGCGGGCCTTGCGCATTGCTCATGGCTTCGCTCACTCTGTCCGCCACGCTCATGCCGCTGAGCTTCATGCCCAGGAGGTCGGCAGGCAGTTCCGTATTGGCGAAGGCGGCGCGCACATCGGCTTCCGCGCCGCGCTGGGCCGCGAGGAAGAGCGGAGGCGGCGTGCCGGCATCCACGGCGCGGAGTATATTCTCCCTGTCCTCCGGCTCGCTGGAGGCGGCGGCGAGATGCCGCATATACCCGGCGGTCTCGGACATGAGCCTGTCCATGCTCGCCGCTTCGTCATCCGCCCGCGCGTCTGCGGCCTGCAGGAGCTCCGGCATCTGGCGAAGGGCTGCGCCAAGGCGGGGCTCACTGGCGAAAAGGGCTTTGAGGCTGTGATGGAAGACAGCGTTCTGGCCGTCGCCGCCGAGCCTGCCCCAGGCATCCTCGCCGCCGTACTGCTGAACGAGCACGCTTCTCATGTTCAGGCACAGGGTCTGCATGCGGGCGTAGAGCATCTCTGCCGTGAGATCGCCGCCAAGCCCGGGCAGATCTATGAGACCTGCCATACTGAGCTGGACCTTGTCATCGCCGGCCACGGCCGCGGCCTTGATGAACTGGTCGGGCCTGGTGATCTCCGTACTGCTGAGCGTCTGGTTCTTCCAGGCGACCTTGAGCGCGTCGGGCACCGCAAGGCCGTCCACGACTTCGAGCACATGGAGCTTCGCCGCAACGAACTCTTCGGCCTTGCCCCTGCAGGCGTCCAGCACCTCTGCCGCCGTTGCGGGCGGATCGGCCTCCACGAGCATTTCCATGGCCAGGGGCACCAGCGCGGTGTCGAGCTTGGTGAGGGGTATGTTCTTCTGCACGTCTTCGCGGCTGAGGCCGAACTTCTGGGCCAGAAGCTCTTCGGCATGCTCCATGCCTGCGGCAAGGCCGTCGTCGAAAGCCTTGTTCTGGGCGGTGAAGGCGTCGATGCCCGCGCGGAACCTGCCGAGGGTTTCCGCCAGGGACGCGCTGTCGCCGCAATGGGAGAGAGCTTCCCTGAGCTCGGGCAGTCTGTCCATCAGCGCGGGCTTCTTGTCCGCAGGTCTTTCCGTATAGCCTGCGGCGGCGAAGGAGCGGGACATTTCGTTCAGCAGGGCCTGTTCGCGCACGAAGGGCAGGGCCTTCTGCATGACTATGGCCTTGAGCTCGCCTGCGGTGGCCGTGTCCGCCAGGCGTGCGAGCTCGCTCTTCACGGCGCGGGCTATGTTCAGGGAGGAGGGCAGGTCGCTGAAGCCAGCAGCGTCGGAGAGCTGATCGCCGAAAGCGGCCTTGAG
>JAZQMJ010000134.1:0-4594 GCA_045543435.1 Mailhella sp. | reverse complement strand
CACCCAGCCCCTGTGGGACGGCTTCCGCACCCTCGGCCGCGTGGAAGAGGCCGAAGCCACCTACCGCTCCCTCGACCACCGCGTGCTGGACAACGCCACCTCCCTCGCGCTCGACGCCATCATCGCCCATGTGGACGTGCTGCGCCGTGCCGACATCTATAAGCTCGCCAAGGAGAACGTGGCCGCCCATGAGGACATCCTGCGCAAGGCCCGCGCCCGCGCCGACCGCGGCGTGGACACCATGGCCGACGTCTCCCAGGCGCAGAGCCGCCTTGCCCGCGCCAAGTCCACGCTTTCCGATGCCGAGAAGAACCTGCGCATCGGCGAGGACACCTATACCCGCCTCACCAAGCATCGCCTCGCCGGCGTGACCCTGGCCCCCGTGCCCATGCCCGCCAAGATGTACAAGGACGCCGACGAAGTGCTGGCCCTCGCCCGCACGAACAACCCCAAGGTCGCCGCCTTCACGGAAGACG
The DNA here is from genome assembly GCA_045543435.1 of Mailhella sp. GTDB lineage: Bacteria > Desulfobacterota > Desulfovibrionia > Desulfovibrionales > Desulfovibrionaceae > Mailhella. Next base: position 4,118 of record JAZQMJ010000134.1, on the reverse strand, counting down.
TGCAGGCCGCCCGCGCCGTGAAGAAGCAGGTGAAGGCCGCCTACAGCCCGCAGATCGACCTTGAGATGGGCCCCTCCTATTCCGACCGCGACGGCAAGCGTGAACTGTTCACCTCCGAGTTCGGCGTGGCCGCCGTGATGCGCTGGAACATCTTCAACTCCATGGCCGACGTGAACGAGAACGCGGCCGCCGCCGCTCGCATCCGCCAGTCCCGCCAGACCCTTTATGACTTCATGGACAGCCTGAAGCTCTCCGTGCAGGAAAGCTGGGCTGAATTCGTGAGCGCGCAGGAACAGCTCGCCTTCTACAAGGAAGCCGTGGACTTCAACCTCTCCACGCGCGACGCCTACCAGGAGCAGTTCGTCATGGGCCAGCGTTCCCTGCTCGACGTGCTCGACGCCGAGACCGAACTCTTCAATTCCTCCTCGCAGGCCTGCACCGCCAGCGGCAATGCCATCATCGCCGCCTACCGCATGAAGGCCCTCACCGGCGAACTCATCCCCAGCTTCAATATCCGCACCGATATCCTCAAGGTCACTCCCAGCGACCACGAAGCTCTGGATAAGATATCCCTTCCGGAATAAGCCGGGAAACTATCCCCTATGACACATGGACGGGCGCAGTCTCAGGACTGTGCCCGTTTCCTTATTATTCCGGCAATCTCCAGTTTACAGCCTCCTGTGAAGAAGCTATCCTGCCCATAAGCATTCGCAGGGGAGGCGCCTATCCATGGAGGCCGGGCATCACGAACAGCACACGAAGAGGCGGGCTCTCCCGGCGGCATCGTTCCTGCTGGGAGCTGTGCTCGCGCTGTGCCCTGTGCCCGCCCTTGCGGTCGGGGAGGGCGGCGATGCCGTCTCCCTGCCTAGGCCCCGGCTCTTCGGCACTGTGGAGTTCCGCAGGCCGCTGGAGAAGCAGCAGAACTGGCTCTCCGTACTGCGGCGCAACGCGGAAGAGCCCGTTTTCAGCGAAGGGAAGCTCCTCGGCGGGAGCGTCACCTGGGGCGAACTTCGGGCAAAGGCCGCCGGCAGGCCGCTCGGGGAGATGCTCGATGTTGTGAACCGCTTCTGGAACGCGTGGCCCTACCGCCTCGATTCGGAAGTGTGGGGCCGGGAGGACTTCTGGGCTTCCCCGGCAGAGTTCCTCAGCCGCTCCGGCGACTGCGAGGACTACTGCATAGCCAAATATTTCACCCTGCGCGAACTCGGCGTCCCTGCCGGGGATATGCGCATCGTGGTGGTGCGCGAGACCGTTCGCGGCGCGGTGCATGCCGTGCTGGCCGTGTACGAAGGCCGGCAGGTGCATGTACTCGACAACCTCGTGGAGCATGTGCGCCCCATGCGGAGGGTGCGCAACTATGAGCCGTATTTCTCAGTGAACGAGAACGGCCGCTGGATGCATGTGAAGGCAAAGCCCCCGGAGGAGGGCAACGCTACGGAGAAAGGACATGGAACAGAACGATGACGTGATCTGGGGCATACCCCGCCGCCCGGGCATACTGCTGAGCCTCGGCATTGGCGCCGCCTCGGCCATCCTTGCCGCGTACATAGGCGCGGCCCGCGTGGAGCTGAAGGAACAGAGGGTGCTGGAAGACTGCCAGACCTCGGCGCTGGCGTGGCTCGAAGGCACGGGCGCGGCCGTGGGCCACTGGCAGGAGGAGATGAAGGCGCAGAGGCTCCATATCAGCGAGGCCGAGACCTATCGCCTCTTCGCCGGCGACCTCGCCGATGAAGGAAGCTCCGCCCTTTCCCAGACAGGTTCGCCCAGCGGCGCGGCCCTCCTTCCCCGGCTTGCCGAACTTTCCGAGGAGATGGCGCATCTCCGCGGCCTGCTCAAGGGCTACGCCGACCAGAGCGGCTTCTCGGACGCCCGCATCATCGGCAGAGGCGGGCACACCCTGCTTTCCGCCCACAGCGTGCCTTCCGCGCTCAGCCATGCCCAGCGCGAAGCCGCCGCCCGCGTCTTGGAGAGCGGCAGGCCGGAATCCCTGCCCGTGAGCCCCTGCACCAGCGGGCTGATGCTCGATTCCTTCGAGCCCATGTTCAGCCTGGAAGAGCCTCATTCCCCGGTGGCCGTGTTCATGGCTTCCCGCCCCGTCCTTGCCGAGCTCACGCAGTTCTCGGCCCGGCCCAAGCCCGAAGAGCTTGCCGTGGGCCTGTTCCTCCAGCGCAACGAAGCCCGCGCCAAGGCCGCCGGAGGCCCGGTGTGGGAGACCGTGGGCGCGCCCCAGCCCAAGCCCGTGGACGCCGCCCTTTCCGAAGAACTGGAAGGGAAGGGCGCCCAGCTCCCCCTTGCCCTGCGCGGTTCCGTGTTCGGGCGCAAGGCCGTGTATTCCGCCACCTTCCCGCTGGAAGGCGGCGCCGTGGCCCTGGAGATACCCGCCGCCGTGGTGGAACGCCGCATGTTCCAGGCCGCGCGCCCGGTCTATATCGCCACCTTCCTCGGCTGGCTGGCCTTCCTCCTGCTCTGCCAGCTCATATGGTGGATAGGCATGGGGCGCCATCAGAAGGCCGTGGCCGCGAGGCTCAAGGAACTGAACCGCATCGTTTCCCGCCAGAAGGAGCTTCTGGACAGCGTGAACATCTCGCTGGACATAGGCCTGTTCATGGCCGACGTGAAGGGGCAGATACACGTTTGCAACCGCGCCTTCGCGTCCATAACCGGGCTCAGCGAGGAGAGCGTGCAGAATCAGCCGCTGTTCTCCGTCCTGCCTTCGGGCATCGCTTCCGGCCTGCTCGACCGCATACGCCAGACGGCCATCAGCGCGAAGGAAGACAGCTGTGAACTGAAGCTGGCATGCGGCGGCGAGGAACGCCTGTTCCGCGTCTCCCTCTTCCCCTTCCTCGATGCCGAGGAAAGCTCCCTGCGCGAAAGCCTGCGCGGCGCCGTGGTGACCATGAAGGACATCACCGAGTTCCGCCGCCGCAGCGAACGCCAGCGCCAGCAGCAGAAGGCCCTCGTGGAAGCCTTCACCCGCGTGGAAGCCAGCGCCGACCCGTACCTCGCCGGCCATTCGCACCGCATGGCCGCCCTCGGCGAACTCATCGCCCAGCGCATGGGCCTTCCGGAAGACAGCCGCAGCACTGTGGTCATGGGCGCACAGCTCTCGCAGATAGGCAAGCTCTTCCTCCCGCGCGACCTGCTCACCAAGAGCGGGAAGCTCACGCCCGAAGAACTGGCCGAGGTGCGCAAAGCCCCCGGTCATGCGGCGAAACTGCTCGAGAACATCGACTTCGACCTGCCCCTCGCCCGCGCCCTGCACGAGATGAACGAAAACCCGGACGGCTCCGGCTACCCCCGCGGCCTGAAGGGCGAAGAGATTCTGCCCGAGGCCCGCGTCCTCGCCGTGCTGAACGCCTTCTGCGCCATGGTGAGCGCGCGTTCCTACCGCGAAGGCAAGAGCGTGGAGGAAGCCCTGAAGGAACTCAGGAACCCCGCCCGCTTCGATCAGGCCGTGGTGGAACAGCTCGCCGAAGTGCTGGAGACCACGGAAGGCATGAAGGCCATGAAGGCATAATTCCCCCGCACATCATACGCCCGCAACAGGGTATGGAGGCTCTTCTTCGGAAGGGCCTCTTTTTTTTGCCCGATTTTGCTCGGAATTTAGCCGTGATATTTGACAAAAAACGCTTGCGGAGCTATTAAAAACGTTGCGAGACCACTAGAAAAGCGTTTTGCAGAGCTCCTGTCAGGCAATAGGAACTTGCATCAGCGGCCCGGAGATCCGGACTGCTGGTATTTTCGTGTGCCTGCCGGGGCGTTTCCTTCCATATTTCTTTCACAGCCCCGGCCGGCATGCATGGTTCGGGGCTTTCGTTTACCGGAAGCCGCAATACGCAGAATAACTCCTTCTGAGGAGAGGCATATGAATACTGTTTTTCTGGATCTGTCGGAACGTTCCTACTCTGTCGAATGTGCAGAAGGCGCCCGCTTCGTTTTCAATTTCCCTGCTGGAGAGGCTGAAGTCTCCCGTTCCGGCGACGACCTCGTTTTCGCTTTGGAAAACGGCATCAGCATCACCCTGACCGATTTCTATTCCGCCTATACCGCGAAGAACATGCCCGTGTTCGAAGTGGCGGGCCAGCAGGTGGCCGGCGAAGCCTTCCTCGCCGCGCTCA
>JAZQMJ010000133.1:0-2600 GCA_045543435.1 Mailhella sp. | reverse complement strand
CTTCGAGGAAGGCGCCGCCGCCGGTGGAGAGGTAGCCCATCTTATCGGCAACGCCGAAGGCTTCCACCGCGGCCACGGTGTCGCCGCCGCACACGAGGGTGTAGGCGTCGCAGCCGGCAAGGATATCGGCAAGAGCGCGGCTGCCCTTGTCGAAGGGCACGACTTCGAAGGCGCCCACGGGGCCGTTCCACACGATGGTCTTGGCTTCGGCGAGGAGCTTGGCGTATTCGGCGGCGGTAGCTTCGCCGATGTCGAAGGCGCAGTCTTCAGCGGTGAGTTCGGAAACAGGCTTGGTCACGGCTTCGCCAGCGCGTTCGAAGCTGGGGGCGACAACGACGTCAGTAGGCAGAGGAAGGGCCACGCCGCGTTCCTTGGCCTTTTCGATCATGCGCTTGGCTTCGGGGATGAGGTCCTTTTCCACCAGAGAAGCGCCCATGTTGTAGCCGGCGGCTTCGAGGAAGGTGTTGGCGATGCCGCCGCCCACGATGAGACCGTCAACGATGTTGAGCAGGTTGTCGAGTACAGTGAGCTTGGTAGAGACCTTGGAGCCGCCGATGATGGCGTAGAGGGGGCGCTGGGGCTCGTCGAGGAGCTTGGTGGCGGCTTCCATTTCAGCGAACATCAGAGGGCCGGCCACAGCAGTAGCGGCCTTGCGCAGAGCGCCTTCGGTGGAGGCCTGGGCGCGGTGAGCGGCGCCGAAAGCGTCCATCACATAGATGTCGCCCATGGCGGCGTAGGTGGCGGCCAGCTCTTCATTGTTCTTCTTTTCGCCCTTGAAGAAGCGCACGTTCTCGCAGAGCACGACCTGACCGGGCTGGCATTCCACGCCGTTCAGAGGATCGGCGCAGAATTCCACGGGCTGGCCGAGGAGTTCAGCCATGTGGGCGGCCACAGGACGCAGGGAGAACTTCTCTTCGAAAAGGCCTTCGGTGGGGCGGCCGAGGTGGGCGAGGAGCACCACACCGGCACCGGCTTCGAGAGCCATCTTGATGGTGGGCAGGACAGCGCGGATACGCTTGTCGCTGGTGATCACGCCGTCATGGATAGGCACGTTCACGTCCACGCGCATGACCACGCGCTTACCCTTCATATCGACATCTTTCATAGTGAGAGCTTTCATAGGACATCTCCTTTAGATTACAGCAGTTCGAGGCCCTGCTTCACCACGTTTTCAACAGTGAAGCCGAAGTGCGGGAAGAGCTTGCCGGCAGGGGCGGAAGCGCCGAAGCTTTCCATGGCGACGATGCGGCCGTCGAGGCCGACATACTTCCACCAGGTACCGGCGGCCTGAGCTTCCACAGCCACGCGTGCGCGCACGGCAGAGGGGAGGACGGCTTCGCGGTAGGCGGCATCCTGCTTGTCGAAGAGTTCACAGCAGGGCATGGAGACCACGCGCACCTTGCGGCCCTGGGCGGCGAGCTGATCGGCGGCTTCCACGGCAAGCTGTACTTCGGAACCGGTGGCGATGTAAATGAGTTCCGGAGTACCTTCGCAGTCCTTGAGGATATAGCCGCCGCGGCGAACGGCTTCGAGCTGTTCGGCGGTGCGGGGCTGCTGTTCGAGGTTCTGGCGGCTCATGATGAGGCAGACGGGGCCGTCCTTGCGTTCCACGGCCATGGTCCAGGCAACGGCGGATTCAGCGCTGTCGCAGGGGCGCCAGACCTGATTGTTGGGCATGGTGCGCAGGCCGCAGATCTGTTCGATGGGCTGATGGGTGGGGCCGTCTTCGCCCACGCCGATGGAGTCGTGGGTGAGCACCCACACCACGCGGCGTTCCATGATGGCGGCGGAACGGATGACGTTCTTGGCATAGTCGGAGAACACGAAGAAGGTGCCGCCGTAGGGGATGAAGCCGCCGTGGAGCTGGAGGCCGTTCATCACAGTGCCCATGCCGAATTCACGCACGCCGTAGTGGATGTAGTCGCCGGTGTAGGCATCCACGTCGAGGGACTTGGCGCCGCTGTGCTGGGTGCCCACAGAGCCGGAAAGGTCGGCAGAGCCGCCGATGAGTTCGGGCAGAGCGGGGGCGATATCGTTCAGCACGTTCTTGCCGGAAACGCGGGTGGCCACGGCCTTGGCTTCGGAAGCGGCCTTCTCGATGGCCTTGGCGGCGACTTCGGCCCAGTCGGCGGGCAGTTCGCCAGCCATGCGGCGCTTGAATTCGGCGGCCAGTTCAGGGTAGGCGGCGGCGTAGGCGGCGAACATGTTGTCCCATTCCTTCTGGGCGGCGGCACCGGCCTCACGGGCGTCCCAAGCCGCCTTGATGTCGGCAGGCACGGTGAAGGCTTCGGCGGTCCAGCCCAGGGCGGCCTTGGCGGCGGCAGTTTCTTCCGCCGCACCGTTATTGTTGTCCAATCTTTCCCCAAGCGTTACGGCATCCTCCTCAGTCCTTCTGGAGCTGGTAGCACTGTATTCCCTGACTGTTGTCGCTGCTGCCCTCAGCGACAGGTGGCGGCCTGTTCTGGCGCCGCTGCTGCAATTGGTTCCCAGCTGGTTGGTTGCCGTTCTCCTGTGCGAGGAGGTCATCCGTAACCGGATCTATGACAGCGTTGTTGTCCTGGAAATCCTTGCCTTCCTCTGGCTCCTTTATGCCGGCATTC
>JAZQMJ010000132.1:0-1883 GCA_045543435.1 Mailhella sp. | reverse complement strand
AGGTCGTACACAGAGATGCCGGGGCAGGCCATGCGGCGTTCGGCTATATAATTCAGGGCGCGGCGCACCAGTTCTTCGTGCTGTATCACAGTCGCCATTGCTAGCTCCATGCTCCAGTTTTCGGCACGGCCGTCCATTCGGCATACGTCCACGGCTGAAGCATCGGCATGATAGCCTTTTTTATGGAAATGATGAAGTGAAAAAATATCGCCCTCTGCGGCGGGGGCCGTAAAGGGCGTATGTTCTCAGGAGCAGGCGCGGGCGGCCCGTGGACGCGGCCTAAGGCGAAGTCCACGCTCTGGCAGGGCTCCAGCACCAGCGCCTTGCAGTCCGGGGCCTTCTGGGCCAGCGCTTCGGTGAAGGCCGAGGCGTCCTGCGCCAGTATGGGGAAGGTGGCGTAATGGATGGGCATGGCCGCACGGGCCTTGAGCATGGCCGCGGCCTTGGCGGCCAGAGGGCCGTCCATGGTGAACACGCCGCCGATGGGCAGCATGGCCACATCGAGCTGGAAGCGTTCGGCGATGAGCGTCATGTCGCCGAAAAGGCCGGTGTCGCCCGCGTGGTACACGGTATGGCCGCCGGGCATCTCGATGACGAAGCCCACAGGGGAGCCGTGCTTGGTGGAGTGGAAGGCCTGCGTGAACGTGAACTTCGCGCCGCACACTTCCAGCGTGCCGTCGATATTGCCGCCTATGCCGCAGTTGGCCACGTTCTCGGCAAGGCCCTGTTCACGGAAGAAATCCGCAAGGTCGGCGATGCAGACCAGCTTGGCCCCGGTCTCGCGGGCAATGTCCATGGCCTGCCCGAGGTGGTCGCCGTGGTCGTGCGTGACGGCGATGACATCCGGCTTCGGGATGGAGCGCCAGTCCGGGGCGAAGGGATTGCCTTCGAAGAAGGGATCGACGAGCACAGTGACTCCGTTCTCGCGGAGCATGACGTTGGCATGGCCGTACCAGATGACTTCCAGAGACATAGCTTTCTCCATGGTTGGGGTTTCGACTCTGGCATTATGGAACAGCAGGGGCTTCCCGGTCAAGGAGGCGGAAAAGCCATGCCTTCGCCGCACACGGGCACACTCAGCACATCTTACATTTGTACAAATAATCACAGAATCATTGCTTGTGCGTAAGAAATCTGTTCGGAACTTTCACGAACTTTTCTGCCTTTGCGCAAGAAAATCAGCACAAATCTTCCGAAAACGCATTTTTCCTCATTTTTTATCCTTATTATCCAATATGTTATGCTCAATCATGCGACTAGCATAAATCCGCATTGCTCAAACATGCGCGTCGCATAATTGAGCAATGCCCCAAAAGCCAAAAGCCAAGAACCAAAAGCCAGAAACCAAGAGCCTAAAGCCAAGAGCCAGAAGCCAAGCCCTGTCCCTGTCACTGCTCCTGACTCCACAGGGGGGCAAAGCAGGAAAGGAGGAACAGGCGGGTGAGCAGGACAGACGCCCCGCTGTCGTCTGCGGCCTGCCCTTCCCCCGCCCTTCGGCAGAAGGCTGGGCGGGCAGAAAATTTTCTCATCTCCGCCTTGACAAAATCTCATCCGGCCCCACATTTTCCCTATGCCAGCCGCGCCCTTTTCCCTGCCGCATCCCCCTCTTTTCCTCCGCCGCCTTGCGGCCTCTGCCCTTGCGGCCCTTCCCGCCCTCCTGCTTTCCGCCGCGCTCCTCTGCCCTGCCCCCGCCTCTGCCGCTCCGGATGCAGGCTCACCGACTGCCGAAGCCGCACAGCCTTTCTCCCCGCTGGAAGGCCTGAAGTTCCCCGCGCCTGCCCCCTTTGCCGAACTCGGCCCTGAAACCGCGCTCTTCCGGGAAAGCGAAGCCCAGGCCGTACGCCGCGGCCGCCTGCTCAAGCTCTGGCTCCCCCAGCACATGG
>JAZQMJ010000131.1:0-5099 GCA_045543435.1 Mailhella sp. | reverse complement strand
CGTGGTCGTCTTCATGGCATCGGCAGGCGTTTCCTCGACGGAAATCGGAAGCTCTGGAGCTTTCGCAGGGGGAAGGGCCTGTGCCTGAACTTCAGCCTGAGCCTTTGCCGTTTTTTCGACATGCTCGATGGCAAGAGCGGGCGAGTCCTTTCGGGCTGGTATGATCTCCACCGCTGGTACGGGAAGCTGATGTTCTTCAGCGGGAAGTCCGGCAAATTCTCCCGGCAATGCTCCGGCTACGAGGCCAGAACGCTCATCGGTGCGGCAAAGCACATCCGTGGGGTATTCGCAGAAATTGGCCACGCGTATGCGCGAGGCTTCGAGCGAGGCCTGCAGTTCACGATTATGGCGTTCAAGAGCCCGGCTTTCTTCGATGGTCTGCCAGACGAGCCAGAGCCCGCCCAGAAGGGCGAAGACCAAGGCGGCCAGACTTGCCGGAACGAGGTATTGGTTGATCTTATTCATGGCGTTCCTTCGGGCCTGCGCCGTCTTGATGCCGTTTATTATCCTTGAAGCGGGAAGTCACGCGGGCAACGTAGTCGCGTGTTTCGGGAAAGGGAGGTATGCCTCCGTATTTCTTTACATTGGCTGGCCCTGCATTATAGGCGGCAAGGGCAAGCTCAAGCGAGCCGAAGCGGTCCAGCTGCCTGCGCAGGTAGGCGCATCCGGCAAGGACGTTGGCTTCTGGATCGAAGGGGTCGGTCAGGCCAAGCTCCCGCTGAGTCTGGGGCATGATCTGCATGGCTCCCTGCGCCCCCTTGGGCGATTCGGCCCGGGCCTGAAAGGCCGACTCCGTATGGATGACGGAGGCGATGAGCTCTTCCGGCAGTCCGTGTATGCCTGCCGCCTTGCGGATGATGCGGGCCCATTCCCTGTCCGGCGTATGGACACGGCCGGACTTCATGGCCCGAGCCAGTTCCGGCGTTATCATGGGGCGGGGCATGGCAAGGAAGCGGGCCGAAGGGGAAAGGCTCAGCACATCCATGCTGTCCAGAAGCGATTCATGCACATGCTTCTGCGCCAAAGGGTCGCGCTGGGATACGCTCACGTCTTCCGAAAGGATGACGCCAGCCGGCGACAGTGCGGGCGCAAGGAGCAGGCCCAGAAGGGCGAAGGCGGAACGCAGTATCATTCGCTGTCCGGAGCGGCAAAGTACACTTCGATGATATTGGCGTCCTCATCGCGGGAATACGCCTGATGCGCAGAGACCGAACGGATGAGGAAGATGCCGAGCCCGCCGATGGGACGGCTTTCCGTATCGAGCGTGAGGTCCGGGCTTTCGGCCTCTTCGAAGGGATTGAAGGGGGTGCCCCAGTCCTTCACTGTGAAGCAGAGCAGGCAGGCGCCGTCGAAGTGCACTTCTCGAAGCCCTACTTCTGCCCGGCCTTCCGTTCCTTCCGGGTAGGCGTAGCTGAACACATTGACCAGCAGTTCTTCGGCCACGAGTTCGATACTGCTTTTCAAGGCCCGGTAGGCTTCGGGCGTATGAGCGGCAAGGAACTCATTGACAGGGCCAAGCTGTTCCAGTGTTGCGGGAAGCCTGAGCTGGGGCATAATGCCTCCTGAGAGGGAAGGGGGCGGTTCAGCGCATCCCTGCGAGGGCTTCGTCGAGAGTGCCGAACACAGTAAGGATGGACGTGAAGCCGGAAAGCTTGAACATATCCGCCACCATGGCCTGCATAGAGCAGAAGGCGAGGGCCGCCTTGGCCGCCTTACAGCTCTTGCCGAGAGTGAGGATGCCGCGAAGACCAGCGGAACTGATGTATTCGAGCCCGCCAAGATCAACGATGAAACGGCCGCTGCCGTTCTTCAGCTGTTTCTGGCATTCATCGGTGAAGCCGCCAACAGTGGTGGCATCCATGCGGCCTGCAACTTTCAAGATGGTGATGCCGTCCTGAACGGTGACGTTTATCTGCATATCATACCTCTAAGGGGCTGAAGTTCACTGGTAGCTGAGCATGAGTCCCTGGCTGATCTTCAGCCAGCCGTCGAGCGTGACGAAAAGGAGCAGTTTGAAGGGAAGCGAGATGGTCGTAGGCGAGACCATCATCATGCCCATGGCAAGAAGGATATTGGAAATGATGAGGTCGATGGCGATGAAGGCAAGGTAGAGCACGAAGCCTATCTGGAATGCCTTGGTGAGTTCGGTGATGGTGAAGGCAGGCACCTGGAATATCATGCTTTCCTTGTCGATGAGGTCGTGCCTTTCCTTGGGCCAGATGCGCTTGGCCGTTGCCACGAACATATTGAGGACCTTGTCTTCGGTGTTGGCCTTCAGGAAGCGCTTCAGAGGGGGGGATGCCTTGTCGGCTATGTCCACCACCTCAGCAATAGTGACGCTGGGCTGAACCTTTATCGTTTTTATGATATCGTAGGTGTCCATGGCCACAGGAGCCATGATGAAGATGGTGAGGATGATGGCCAGACCGTTCATGACCATGGCCGGCGGGACCTGCTGGACGCCCAGAGCGTTGCGCACCAGCGTGGTGACGACGATGATCTTCACATAGGAAGTCACCATCATCAGCACGAAGGGCGCAAGTCCGAGTATGGACAGCGTCGCTATGAGGTACAGCGGAAACTGATCGATCATGAATGGGCTCCTACCGGTGGACTACAGCGTTTCTGTGACCTGGACGCCGAGCGTGCCGTTCATATCGACGATGCGTCCCCGGGCGATGGCTTTTCCATTGGCGCGTATGGTCACGAGCGAGTCGGCAGGATTCGTCAGGGGGAAGGTGAAGCCGGGAGCGATGGACGAAAGCTCGCCCACAGTGATGAGCCTGCGGTCCAGCTCGAAACTCAGGCGTATTTCAAGGTCGTTGTTGTCCATACGATTTCCCACTTCTTCTGCTAGAGGTGTTTCGAGTACGGCTGAGCCTTCGCGGAGGGTGCAGTCGCCGACAAGCACAGCCGAAATGCCGTGATAGATGCGCAGGCCAGCGCGGCCTTGAGAAAGAGGCCATGCTTCCGGAATGAGCATGTCGCCGGTTTCAAGCGTCTTCACGATTTCGAGATCCAAGAAAAGATATCCTGTTTCCAGAGCCACTTCAAGCGGCACGGCGGAAGCCGTCGCGGCGAGCCTTGGATTGGGGCGAAGAGGCAGGGCGGCAAGCATTCCTGCCGCGTCCATGGCCGCATGTTTTTCCGAAGGCGCAAGGAAGGCGAACATCGTTTTGTCTGCCAGAGAAGCATCGCCGGAAAGGGTTATCCGGAATCCGATACCTTCGGAAGGAAGCTTTTCAGGGATGAGAGAAATGTTCCGAAGCACGGCCGCCTTTCCCGAAGCTTCCTGAAGAAGGCTGAGTGCCGGAGCAAGAAGAGAAGCGAGCACGGCCTTCTGGACTTCGTGAGGCAGGCTTTCGACTTCGAAGCCTTGGTGGGAAGCGAAGGCCTCGTGGCGGAGTATGCAGGAGGCATCGCTGAGGAAGGCTTTCCAGCCCGCATCGCCCAGAGAGATATCAAGCTCGACTGCGGAGGTGAAGGCCGCAGGGGAGCTGAGCACCTCCCAGGTGGCCCGTCCGGAACCGAAGGGACTATGCCAGGCAGAACAGCGGGTGAGCAGCCTGTTATGGAGCTGGACGAGCGCCGGATCGAGGTGCGGTGCTTTATACAGAGGGTAGGGCGTCATCATGCGTTACTCGGTTCAGGCTTCTTGTTGTTCCTGTTCAAAATAGCCTCGGGAACGCCGGTCAGCATCACTGCCTTCCCGGTCGATATCCACGGAGACCTGTACGCTTCTGTTTTCGAAATCTTCCAGTCGGCCCTTCAGTTCCATCTGGGAGGCGACAAGTGTCTGGAAGCTCGATTCGCTGGTGCAGTGAAGGGAAACAGTGAGCTGTCCGTCGATACTGCGGCTGAGCACTATCTCGGTCCCTCCGAGCACGCTGTCCCGGAGAGTCAGCCGTACTTCCGCTCGTCCCATCTCGGCAGAGGATATGAGGATGCGGTCGACAAGAGCTTCGAGGGCTTCCGGGGAAAGCGGAGGGGCGACTGACCCCGCTTCGCTCACAGGTGCGCTGGAGCTTCCTGCCCCCAAGGAGAAGAGGGACGCGAACGGCATGACGCTGTCACCTTCGGCAAAGCTGTCCACCATCCCTGAGGCATCGAAATTTGCGCTGCCGGCCCGACCATGCTGACGGCCGTCACTGTCGCCCATGGCGCGGCGGAATTCGTCGATAAGGGGCTTGTCGGGTACAGAGGACGGCGCATCGCATTCGAGCCCGGTGGGAGAATCGATGCTCCGAAGCTCGGCGTTTTGAGCGTTCACCATATTCAAGTCGTTCATCTCAGCCTATTCTCCTGCTCAGGCGTCTTCACCTTCGGCTTCTGCCCCAAGGCGTGAAATGGGGCGGAATTCCTCAAGTTCGAGGTCGGCCAAGTGTTCGGCTTCCTTCTTCGCCTCTTCAGACCAGATGTCCTTGTGAGCCGTTATCTTGGCCGTGTTCTTCATGGCTTTCCTGGCATTTTCCCGTGCCGTTTCCAAGGCCTTCTGCGCTTCTGCCGCCTTCTGCTCGGCTTTGCGGATGTCCTCTTCCTTCAAAGCCTCTTCTGCGGCAAGCTGGGCGAGCCCGGCCTTGAAGATGTCTATCTGCCGGATGCTCATGGGCTTGTTCATGATGGCATCGTAACGGCGTTCTTCTTCCTCAAGCCTCCATGCATGGAAGTCCTCAAGGGCTTTACGACAGCGGAGGACCTCCTCTTCGGCTTCACGAACAGCCAATTCCGCATAGCGCACTTCACGCTTGGCGTTTTCCTCGCGGAAATGCCTCACGGAAAGCAGGGAGTCGAGCGGATAGCTTTCCACGATCAGCGCACCGCCTGCGAGAGGGCCTGGAGGGTCTCTTCAAAGGAACTCTTTTCATCGAGCCCCTGCTTGAGGAAGGCATTGACCCTGTCGATATGGGCAAGGGCGTCGTCGGCGTCCTTGTCTGCTCCCTTTTTATATTCGCCTATCTGGACAAGGAGTTCCACTTCCGCGAACTTCGCCAGTATCTGACGCAGGCGCTGGGCGTCCTTCTTATGCTCCTTGCTGACGATAGCGTTCATGACGCGGCTGACGCTGGCCTGCACGTCGATGGCGGGGTAATGGTTGCGGG
>JAZQMJ010000130.1:0-5193 GCA_045543435.1 Mailhella sp. | reverse complement strand
GGGAGGGGGGGTGTGCGACGAGGGGGGGCGCCTGCGCCGAAGCTGGGGGCCGTGGGAAAGCGGCAGTCCGGCCAGGGAAAAGCGGGCGGCGAAAAGGGACTTCTGCGACAGCGGCGTTTCCGGGGCGGATATGGCTCTGGTGCGGGAACTGCTCGGGGAGAGGGCGGATTCGCTGGACGCCTTCGACGTTCCCCAGCTGGCCTGCGTCCTGCGCGCCTGCCGGAGCTCGGCCACTCTCTCCGAGGCCGGAAGGAAGCTCTTTGCGGCTTCGCGCCTTGCCAAAGCCACAGGCAACGATGCGGACAGGCTTCGCAAATACCTTGCCCGTTTCGGGCTGGACTGGCGGAGCGTAGCTAAGAGGCAAGAATAAAGAACTGCCACCCGGGGCAGAATTTCATATTTTTTGTTTTTGAGACACTCACATTTTGCGATTGGAAAAAGGTAAGAGAACAATTACCTGTTGGCGACATAATTTAATAGATTCAAATATGTTTGAACTTTTCTACTCCTATCCCTATCGCTTTCTTAATATCTGTACAAACCTTCGAGCGTCCGTACTCCTCTATTAACTGTCCATACGTCTCCTCAAGACTGTCCGACACCGCATCAGCCAGCTCTTCCATAAGGCTGAACACCAGCTTGTCGCGCACGGTCAGGCTTTTGGCGAAGCGTTTCCACGAGTCCTTGTTTACTTCGTCGTACTCCCACGTTTTGCCGATAGACATGGCAAAGCGGGAGCTGAGGTTCGGATACGCGCGCGTCGAAACCAGATCATAGAACGGAGCGAGTCGAATGCCTGCGTCCTTGTCGTAGATGAGCGAGAAGTTCTTGGCGTGGGCATCGCAGTTGCCGATGAGGTAATTGAACAGCGCACAGCGGATGATGTCGTCCCGTGCTCCGGCGGCATCGACAACTTCCGGGTGCAGAAGGAGTTGACCGCAGGTGGCAAAGCCGGGGCCTCTGTTCTCTTCGTACTTGTGGACGCGACTCACGCCGAGAGCCTGGCAGAAGTCCTCCTGATGCAGGCGTTTGATTCCACCTTCGGCCTCTACTCGGTCGTAGCGTTTGACCACATAGGCGAGGCTGTCCCCAAACGAAACCAGCTCCGCATCGGGAACTTCCAGCCCAACGGCGCGGGCGAGCTTCATGCAGAAGAGTTCGTTCTTGTGGAGGTCTGGGAATCGCGGGGAAGCGGGCTTGAGTATGGCGTTGGTCGGGGCGAAGGAATCAATCTCTGGCACGAAAAAACGGCCGTCCTTCCAGAGTACAGGCAGTTTATTCTGAGATCCGGCGATGGACAGACGCGTCCCCATCTTGGAGATAAGATTCGTCTGTGGCTGGAGGATGTTCTCTGCCAGTCCGCTCTCCAATTCTTCCGTCACGTCGCGGTAGCCCATGTTGGGCAAGGGGTCGTCCGCTTCCCATTCGTTGGCAATGATGAGCGCACCGGCACATTCCTTGCCGTAATGTTCGAGAAAGCCGTAAATATCGCGTGGGGAAAGCCGCGCCTTGGAGCAAAGCTCCTGGTACTGGTCTTCTTCTGGCAGAAGATTCTCGAAGAAGGCGGTACTGCGTGTCTCATCGAAGGATTTTTCGTAACAGGGAAGTGAAAGAGATATGGGGCGAGCCGTGCCATCTATCCAGCTTTGCGCATAGGAAAAGTTCAGGCCTCCGTTTCGCGCTGGTGTTATGTGGCCGACCATTTCTCCATCCCACAGAACGGCAAGTCGATAATCGCTTCTCATGCCTTGCCTCGCGTGCGGAGATCATACAGCCGCGTTCCGATGTCGAGCATACGGATAATGAGCAGAACCTTATCGAGTTGGGCCGTAGCCTTGCCATTCTCGACATTGCTGATGAACTTGGTGCTCGTATTGGTGCGAAGCGCGAGTTCTTCCTGCGTCATACCGCGCATGGAGCGTATTTTCTTGATGCTTCTGCCCAGCTCTGCCGGTCCGAAAAAGTCCAGCTCGAATCCGCTTTCCAGTTCCTGTTTCATCGCAAGGCCCCGCTTTTCCGATCGGTAAAAATTCAGCTCGATGTAGAACGTATAACCGTTCGGTCATTTTTGTATATGGTGAATCTTTTTCACCGATCGGTCAAGGACGGAAGTGGTTTTCCTTCCGTTAAAATTAATTTTTTGTTGATGGGTTTGTGGGAAAAGAGTAACCTGATATAAAATATTCGAGTAGACTCATGGATAGTAAAAAAAATATTTTCCGTTGTTCAAAGTGTGGCGCGTGCTGTTCACAGCTCCATCTGTTTCGTGGACTATTTGAAGACCTCGACAGAGGAGATGGCGTGTGCCGTCATTTCAACGAAGGGAAAAAGCTTTGCTCTATATATGACGAACGTCCTCTGAAATGTCGTGTAGAAGAAGGATATCAGATGTTTAGAGAGCATATTTCTTACGAGGAGTATATTTTACGAAATAAGGAAATGTGTCATTTTCTTCAGCAGGAATTTCGTCGCGCTAGGTAAGGAGACTCTCATGGCGTCAAAAAAAGAATCTAACAAAAACGAGCGCGAAGCCTCCGTTCGTAATACTGCTTCTGCCCTTGGTGTTGGTGTTGGCGTTGAGAGATTTGGCCGTGCTATGGAGGAAGATGTCGTCGGCTGGTCTGGCGTACGCGTCAACTCAGACGGAAGCATTGAGCACCTCCAGAAGGGATATGCCTCCATCGGAAATTCGACCATAAATCCCAAATATGCTGAGCACAACATAGCCCAACAGGCTGGTTTTGATGCCGAGGTTGTCTATACGACTCAAAAAACAAAAGAGTCGATACTTGCAGGTGACGATACCCGTACTGTTCGTGTCGATGACCTCACGGATGATAATGGACGAAAGCGTGTCAATGATCCTGTCGGTGATATCGCTCAGGCAGATGCCTCTGGTAATGTAATAGAGGGCTCCGAAGCCCAGATGAAGTTCGTGAAAGACCCCACCAAGGTCTGCGATGCGATAGCAAAGGGCGATAGTGGTCGTTATCGTGGCCACAAGCTTATCCTTCCCTCTGAACAGGTGGAAGCGACCAAGGCATATTGCAAGGCACAGGTCGACAAGTGTCAGGAGCAGGCACAAGCTCTTCGTGAACAGGCTGCTAAACTTGAAGCAAAAGGTGATATTGAAGGCGCTAAAGCAAGGCTGGCGCTGGCAGAAAAGCGAGAGCAAGCTGCGAAAAATTATCAGGAACTCGCAGGAAATATCGAAGATGCCGGATTCACGAGTGAGCAGGCCAAGGCCTACCGACTGAACCCTGTCAAGGAAACTCTCAAGAGCATCGCTTCGACGGCCCACGACGCTGGCCTTGAAGGGGCTAAGTATGGTGCCGCCATAGGAGGCACTATTTCCCTCTTCACTAATCTGATAGCTGTAGCAGAGGGAGACAAAAATGTTTCCGAAGCATTGAAGGAGACGGCGAAGAGTACAGCTAAAAGCGCGGCCTTGGGTTATGGCACAGCTGCTGCCGGGATGGCGCTTAAAGCCACTATGGCCCAGGCATATGGAGCTTTAGAAACTCAGGCAGTGGAAGCGGCTAAAAAGGCGGTAAAGGATGCCGCCAAAGAAGTCGGAAAGAACGCTAGTAAGTACGCCGTTAAAAAAGCTGCTACGACTGCCAGCAAAGAGTTTGCCGAATCGACTCTTGGTGCAGTGGCGAAGAAAAGTGCAGCCCTTTCTCGTACGAATCTGCCGGCCCTTGCGGTTACAATCTGTCTTGAAAGCGGAAAACTCATACACCAATACGCCAAAGGCGAGATAGACGGCCTGCAATTCATGGAAAAAATGGGAGAAAAAGGGAGCTCCATGGTCGCTAGCAGCGCCATGGCGACCATCGGCCAGATTGCCATCCCCATACCTATTGTCGGGGCAGCCGTCGGCGGTATGATTGGCTACACATTAAGTAGCATGTTTTATAACTCCGCCCTCGATGCGTTCAAAGGAGCGAATACGGCATGGAAAGACTACGAGATCATTAAAGCACGTTTTGAGGAGGCTCAAGCCTACCGGGAATACTATCGAGCCGAACTCTCACGCATCTTCAGAGAACACATGGAAGAACAGAAGAGGGTGCTTGAAACTTGCTTCTACGCTATGGACAATGCCTCCTGTGTTGATGATTTCGCTATCGCCGCAAACCATCTGGGCAGATGTTTTGGTAAAAATCTACAATTTGCGACGCGTCATGAATTCGACCAATTTATGGCAAGTGGCAACACCTTTATCTTGTAGGTTCGGGAAGGAGTAATCATGTTCATACATCAGTTGTCCGATCCAAAAGACTGTGCAACCTTGACTAAACTTTGTTTTCTGACAGCACTTTCTTCTCGTGACGTGGGGAAAGAAAGTGGGCAGGACGTCAGCGAAGCTTTCAAAAGACTTTCTAATCTCTCTATAGAAGCTGTCGATTACTGTGAACAGGAAATGCTTGTTCGTCTCATTGAGACGTTCCTTCCTCGAAGATCTGAGACAGGAGACCGCTACGCCACAATTATGACAAACTTCTTCTACGAAGAAGTAAAACCTGTTCTTCCCTCTACCGACTTCTTTGAACATCTTTCCGAGGGGGTACGTGAAGTCATCTATTTCGATATCGCGACAAAACTCCTCAAGAGTATGGCTGAAAAGGGTGAGTTCGCCTCCTGTTCCGCACAAATGAAAAAGCTTTTTTTCTTTGAATGTTGTGTCATGTCCTATGTTAATGGGACATGCTCTGAAAATGAAAAAGAATTTCTCAGGCTTATCGGTGAGAATTTCAACATTGGAAAAAGCTCGTGCGACGAACTAATCGAATTGGCAACTAGATACATCGAAGTCTTTACAGAAACCGCTGATATTATCAGTGAATAAGGAGTTGGTATGCCTATTCCTCTCATACTCTGGGGTGTTGGCGCCGCAGTAGCCGCTACGACTGCTGGCATGGCCCTCAAAGGCAAAATGGACAGCGATGAAGCCGATGACGTGGCTAATCGATCGGAAAAAATTATCCGCGACTCAAATAAACTCCTTGAGTACAAAAGAAACGAGACTCGCGTCGCATTCGAAGATTTCGCCAAGAAAAAGTTGAAATCTCAAGAGGACCGGATAGGCCGATTCTTGGTGCTTTTTCGACAGATACGCAATGTTGAGTTTACGCGAAATACAGCCTTCGATCGCCTTCAGATTGGTGACTACGCCCCTATGGGGCTGGA
>JAZQMJ010000129.1:0-4433 GCA_045543435.1 Mailhella sp. | reverse complement strand
ATGTTGTCTTCCTAAGACCGCTTGGCCTCCGACTTCGCCCTTGACCCGATATCCACTTCTCGCATTGAGGATCTGGCCATGGAACTGAAAAAGGACTACACCATCGTCATCGTCACTCACAATATGCAACAGGCCACTCGTATTTCTGATCGAACGGCCTTCTTCCTGCTGGGCGAACTTATCGAATGCGGCGAAACGGAGAAGCTTTTTTCAATGCCCAGGGACAAGCGAACGGAAGATTATATCACCGGGAGGTTCGGCTAATGAGAAGCCGTTTTGATGAGCAGCTCGACAAGCTCAACAAGGAACTTATTTCCATGGGGGCACTCTGCGAAGAGGCCATTGGCCGTTCTGTCCATGCGTTGCGAGAGGGGGATCCTGCACTCGCCGCTACAGCTATTCCTTTGGATGCTGAAATCGACCGTATGGAACGCAGCATTGAAGATCGATGTCTCCGTCTTCTGCTTCAGCAGCATCCCGTGGCCCGCGACCTTCGCCAAATCACAGCAGCTATGAAAATGATAACTGACCTTGAGCGCATAGGCGATCAAGCCGCAGATATCGCCAGCATTGTGCAGGACCTCAACGGACGGTCCGTTAAACCCTGTATGCTGCTTATCCCCATGGCTGAAGCCGCCATGCGTATGGTAACAGGAAGTGTGGACGCCTATGTGAAGCGGGATCTTGAATTCGCCCACCTTGTCATAGAACAGGATGACACTGTGGACGAGTATTTCGAGCGAGTGAGGGATTACCTTATCGACATCATCGCCAACTCCCCTGAAGAAGGGGAATATGCCCTCGACCTTTTGATGATCGCCAAGTATCTTGAACGCATCGGCGACCACGCCACCAATATCGCCGAGTGGGTGGTCTTTTCTGTGACCGGTGTTCATAAGGATTTGCAGCATGATCTGGTGTGTGGAAGATGACGCGGGTATACGCGAAATAGAGCTTTATACTCTCAAGGCAGCGGGCTTCGATGTCCGAGGTTTTGCCGAAGGGGCTTCCTTCTGGAATGCACTGAAAGAGACAAAGCCGGATCTTATTTTACTTGATGTCATGCTCCCGGGCCTTGATGGTCTGGAACTCTTGCGCCGCCTTCGCGCCCATCCTGCATATGGGTCTATTCCCGTCATCATGGCTACAGCCAAGGGGGCTGAGTCCGACAGGCTTCAGGGCTTCGACTTCGGGGCAGACGACTACCTGTCCAAGCCTTTCAGTATGATGGAAATGGTAGCCAGAGTGAAAGCTGTTCTTAAGCGGTGCGCAACTGCCTCTAAAGATCTTGGCTTTGGAGGCTTGAGCCTTGATGTTGAAAGCCACAAGGCCAGTCTTTATGGGGAACACCTGTCCCTTACCCATAAGGAATTCAAGTTGCTGGAACTCCTTCTTTCTCATCCTGGAACAGCATTCAGCCGTGAACAGCTTCTGGCCGAAATCTGGGGGCAGGATTATTACAGTGAGACCCGTACCGTGGATATGCATATCCGCACCTTGCGACAAAAGCTTGGCCAGTGGGGCAAGTGCATAGAAACGGTGCGTGGTGTCGGCTATAGACTGGAGAAATTGGCATGGTCCACAGAATCTTCCGATATATCCTGAGTGCTACCTTTGTTACCTTGCTGGCTTGTCTCGTCCTCATCACAGCTATCCTGTATCGTCACAGCACTGAGGAACATCATAACCAGCTTGGAAATCAGCTTGCACTGGCTGCCTCTGCCGTAGAAAAGAGTGGTGTCAGCTATCTTGATTCATTGAATTTGCAGGACTCTCGCATCACGTGGATAGCCGCCGACGGCACTGTGCTTTTCGATTCGGAAGCCAACGCCTCCAGCATGGAAAATCATGCAAGCCGAGAAGAAGTAAAGCTCGCTTTGGCTTCGGGCACTGGCAGAAGTATACGACAGTCTGCCACACTCCTTGAGGAAACCTTGTACCACGCTCAGAGGCTGGCAGACGGAAGCGTTCTCCGTATGTCCGTCACATCAGACACGGCGCTTTCTCTTGCTCTTGGCCTAGTTCAGCCCATCGTTGTCGTTGCGCTTATTGGTATGTTTTTTTCCGGGATGCTGGCACGAAGCATGGCACGGCGTATCGTTGAGCCGTTTACCAGGCTCAACCTCGACAGACCCATGGATAACGACACCTATGAGGAGCTTTCTCCTCTGTTGAAACGCATCAATCGCCAGCGTATGCAAATCGAACGTCAGATTGCAGAACTGACACGCCGGACAGAAGAATTCTCCCTCATTACAGGATCCATGAGGGAGGGACTCATCCTTCTTGATGCATCACGGAAGATACTGAGTATCAATCCCGCCGCTCAGGATATTTTTGACGTGGAAGGCGACTATCTTGGGCTCGACTTCCTTCTTCTCGACCGTAGCCCTGAATTACAGGAGGCCATAGTCGAGGCGAAGAAAAACGGATTCAACCAGATCAGGCTGATGAAGAAGGAGCGTGAGTTTCAGCTCGACATCACCTGCATCAAACGAGAGAAGCATCCGGAGGGCTTTGTCCTGTTGGCCTTCGACGTGACCGAACAAGTTGAGAACGAACGTCGTCGCCGTGAATTTTCAGCAAATGTCTCCCACGAATTGAAAACTCCTCTCCAGACCATTATCGGCAGTGCTGAACTGCTTGAGCACGGCTTTGTATCTCAGCAGGACACGGCCCGTTTCGCAGGGAATATGCGTCGTGAAGCCCTGCGGCTTGTGGCGCTTATCGAAGACATCATCCACCTGTCCCGCCTTGAGGAAGGCATGGAGCTTCCCGCCTCGGATTTCGATGTGCTGGATCTCCTTTCCGAAGTCGCGCTGGACTTCCATGATGCGGCGGCTTCACGGAGTATCGCGCTGAACGTGGAAGGGGAATCGGCCAAACTGCATAGTGTGCGCCCTTTGCTGAAAGAAATCGTGAGCAACCTTTGCGATAATGCCATCAAATACAATGTGGAAGGCGGTACAGTCCGCATGACGCAACAGGAGAAAGACGGTAAACTGATGATAAGCGTTGCCGACAGCGGTTTCGGTATTTCTCAGGAAGATCAGGAACGCATATTTGAGCGCTTCTACCGTGTGGATAAAAGCCACTCGCGAGCCACGGGCGGAACGGGGCTCGGTCTGTCCATCGTGAAGCACGCAGCCCAGCGTATCGGTGCGAAAATAACGGTGGAAAGTGAACCGGACAAAGGAAGCGTGTTCACAGTGCTTTTTCCCCAAAGCTCATAGGGGATGTTGAAGGATGACAACGGAGCGACCTTTTGTGCTTGGCGTTTAGGATGCCTGCTCAAAAGGTCGCTTTGTTTCTATTGCCTTTACGCCGTTGAGGGGCCAGCAATCGAAACAAGCATCTACAGGCTATGCCGGTGGGAACCAAAAAGTTAAACATAAAAAACACCTTTTCGATAAGACGGAGTTGCTCAAGCTCCCGTCCACAGCCGAAAAGGTGTTTTAGTATGGCGAAAGAACAAAATATAGCACATACGACGTGGCTGTGTAAGTACCATATTGTTTTCATACCAAAGCATAGGAGAAAACTATCTACAGGCAATACCATGAAGAAGTCAGGATCCCCTCGCATAGCGTGTGATCCTGATAGTGCATATTAGATTATAGAAATCTTCGCCTATAGGCTATGGTTATAATCATTGATATCAAGTTAGTATCACACCACTACAACACCACGGTATGAAAAATCTGTGATACTCATGATTATCAACTGATTTCAAAATTTAGCCACAAGGATGGAGGTGGGGCATGAAAGACAGATTGCTGTCAGTATTCCAGGAGACGCTTTTTCAAAGCGGGCATACCGCCAATGAAATAGCCAAGGGCATCAGGAAACCGTATTCTACTTTGATGCGCGAATGCAATCCCTATGACAAAGGGGCAAAACTGGGCGCCCTGACACTTTTTGAAATCATGAGCTTCACCAAGAATGTGGAGCCCCTGCGCGAGATGGCTCACCTCATGGGGTACGAACTGATGCCGCATGAGAATTCGTTCCACTGAATAAAAAGGCTGGCCTGAATCTTTCAGGTCAGCCCTCATAATCGGTATTAATGGGATACTGCGGCTTTGAACTTCGCTATGCAGCGTTTCTCAAAGAACGCCATGCCCCAGTGGATGACAGTCTCGTAATTGTCCCGCAGGGGCGCATCATATTGCTTATCGTCTATCTGCTGAAGTCCGACTTCGGCAAGCGACGCAAGCTCTGCACTGGCGTTGGCATGCTTCACTTCAATGACGGCGGAACGGGAATTACGCTGATCCTTGACAATGATATCGGCTCTGCCGCGTCCGCTTTCACGGTTAGACGTGACCGCGTAGCCCGACCCGACAAAGATACCCGTCAGAACGGCGTGATAGAAGTCTTCTTTGTAGTCATGGTAACTGATGGTATTCAGCAGGATGCGCGACACTAGCCGA
>JAZQMJ010000128.1:0-6353 GCA_045543435.1 Mailhella sp. | reverse complement strand
TCGCGCTCCCCCATCCCCTTCAAACTTCTTGATTGGACAAAAGAAAAGGCCCGGTTCTGTTTTGATCAGAGCCGGGCCTTACGTTTCAGCCAATAGAAGTCTTTGGAAGATGGGAGGGGGTACGGGGGAGGGAAGGAAGCTTTTCTTCAGAAAAGTTCCTTCCCTCCCCCGTAATCATTCTCCCTTACTTCAGCGCGCTGGGCAGGAAGAGGGAGCGCACGTCCACTCGGTTGCGCATCATGCCGTTATCGAGGAGGAACTGCTGGTCGTCTTCCATGGTCTTCAGGTCGTTTTCATCGAAGCGACGCACAAAGACAGTCCAGTTGAAGAGCTTTTCAGCGTCGGCAAGGCTGATGCCCTGTTCCTTGGCGCCGATGGCGATAGCTTCGGCGTGGTTCTGTTCCATCCACACAGTGGCCTCTTCGTGGGCGGCGAGAACGGCTTCGAGGCGTTCAGGGTGTTCCTTGATGAAGCGTTCGCTGGCCGTCATCATGAGCTTGGGAACGGCGTAGCCCTTGGCGGTGGCGAGAACGGTGTCGCCTTCGTTCTGGCAGTTGATGAGGAAGTTGGCGGCAACGAGGGCGGCATCGACAGAGCCGTTCTTCATGGCGGCAACGCCCTTGGGGATGCCCATCTGCACGAACTTCACGTCCTTGGCGGAAAGGCCGTTGGCCTTGAGTGCGGAAACGAGGATCTGGTGGAGCACCGTGCCCTTGGGGCCGGCAACAGTCTTGCCCTTGAGTTCCGCGATGCTCTTCACGCCGCCCTTGGGAGCGACGATGCCGAAGACTTCCAGCGGGCGGGACACGCCAGCCAC
The DNA here is from genome assembly GCA_045543435.1 of Mailhella sp. Lineage (GTDB taxonomy): Bacteria > Desulfobacterota > Desulfovibrionia > Desulfovibrionales > Desulfovibrionaceae > Mailhella. Next base: position 5,536 of record JAZQMJ010000128.1, on the reverse strand, counting down.
GACTTTCACAGGATTGCCTTCGCCGTTGGCGATGAGGGCGGAAGTGGAGTTCATCACGCCGCTCACGTCGAGGTCGCCGCTGGCCATAGCCTGGGCCTGCGTGGCTCCGGAATTGATATCGTACCACTTTACGGACACGCCCAGCTTCTCCATGTGCTTCTCAAGGATGCCGCGTTCCTTCATGACGATATGCTGAAGGTTGAACGGCGACTTCACATAGCAGATGCGCAGGATATTCTCAGCAGCGGAGGCAGGGACGGCCAGGCAGAGCGCAGCGGCGGCGGCCAGAAGGAAAGAAGAGATCCGTTTCATGCGTTTTTCCTTTTTTTGATGCTCTGTCTTTCCGGAAAAGCGCAGAAAAGGCGCCTTTCTGCCAGGAGAGGACGCCTTGTGACAAGCTGTGGGCTTTTCGGCTCTTTCCGGTCAGACTTTCTTCACGGTCGGGACTCGAACTATGGCCGCAGATGCGGCTTCATCCAGTCAGGGAATGAATCCCCCGAGCGGATGGGAAAACTGTAAGGAGATTTTTTCCCTCTGACAAGCCGTGTGACTCTTTTCCCGCAGTCTTTATCCGCATTCCCTGAGGATTTTGCGCCTGAGACTTGAGGAAAATATTGCCGCAGAACACTTTTACAAAATTGTTCATTTTTCTTCCCGGAAAAACTAGCGGCACTCGAAGCGACTCCATCCACTTGGAAAACAGTTTGAATTTTCACATGTTGCGCATGATTGTACTTGCCTGCTGAAAAATCTTGTCCTATCGTATTTGCAAAATACGGCCCTGTCGTATTACTTCGGCAATCCCAAAGGAGCGCGCAATGAAAAAACTCAAGCTTTCCCTTTTCCTGTTCGCCGCCATGGCCGTTCTGGGCTGCGGTGCCTTCACTCAGGCCGAGGCCGCCAAGACCGACAAGATCATCTTCGCCGCCGGCCGCCCCGACGATGCCTGGTTCGCCCTGTCCCATGGCCTTGCTTCCATGATCAACGAGCGTTCCGAATGGCTCGAGGCTGAAGTCATCGCCACTGCCGGCATCGGCGACGCCACCAAGCTTGCCATGCGCGATCCGGAAAAGCGCAAGAACCATATCATCATCACCATGACCCCGGGCATGGAACTGTGGGCCACCCCCGAATACGCCGCCAAGAAGGTCGGTTCCATGGGCATGCTCTCTTCCGCCCTCGTCACTCTCGACCCCAACATCAAGACTATCGCCGACCTCAAGGGCAAGACCATCGCCCTGCCCCGCAAGGTGAAGCAGTCCTACACCCATATCTACATCGACATGTTCCGCCAGGCCGGCATCCTTGATTCCGTGAAGCTCCGCCACGGCGGCACTTCCTCCTGCCTCACCGCCCTGCAGGACGGCGCGGCCGACGCAGGCGCCATCATGGTGTCCTACATGTTCCCGCAGAACGCCGCCCCCGGCCAGTTCCTCGAACAGCTCCAGACCCGCGGCCCCGTGTACTTCATCAATCAGGGCAACATCGATGCCAACGTGGCCATGATGGCTGAAGCCGGCAAGCAGAAGGAATTCGAAGGCGCTGTCGTGCCTCCGCTGGCTTCCGTGGCCCCCGCCGGCTCTCTCGGCAAGACCCAGACCGAAGACCTCGTCATCATGACTCCTCCTGTGGACTGGGCCGCCGGCGAACAGGTCTCCGACAAGATCGTGTATGAAGTGACCCGCGTCATGTACGAAGCCGCCGAAAAGGGCGAATTCGGCCAGTATCACGTCATCGGCAAGGGCATGACCCCTGACTTCGTGGTGTCTTCCTTCTGGCCCACCGAAGAAGACTGCCGCAAGAACTACCACCCCGGCGCGCTCAAGTACTTCGATGAGCGCGGCATCAAGCTCAAGAGCGTGAGCGATTCCTACAAGAAGTGATCAGCGTCAATAGCGGAAAGGGCTTCCGATCTTATCGGAGGCCCTTTTTTCGAGGACAGATATGCAGACCGGTTCCAGTATGTGCAGATTTTTCAGGTTGCTTTGCACTGTCGTGGCTCTGACCATGATAGGCTACCACTTCTACTATATCGTAGAGCTTCCCTACGAGCCTTCCATCAACGCCATACTCCACCTTGGTCTGGCGTATTCCGTGCTCCTGCTGGCGAGCCTCGCCAAGCGGTGCAGCATACTTGATCTGATCTGCCTTGCTGTGGCCATAGGCGTGACAGCCTATTTCTTCCTTGACTATGAGACCATTCTGGAAGATCCGAGCTACCCGCCCATGTCGGCCTTCGTGGCAGGCATAGCCTCCGCGGCTGTGGCCTTCTACCTCACGTGGAAAGTGTTCGGCTACATATTCCCGCTCATCGCCATCATCGGCGTTGCCTACCTGTGGTTCGGCTCGCACCTCCCCGGCGCCCTGCGCGCTCCGAGCATGGACTTCGAACGCATGGTCACCCTGCTTGCCTCGGACGTGACCTCGCCGTGGGGCCTTTACGGCAGCCTGCTCATCCTTTCGGCCAACTATCTGTTCCTCTTCATTATTTTCGGCACTGTGCTTGAAGCCTTCGGCGGCCTCAAGTTCATCATGTGCATCGGCAACTGGGCGGCGCGCTATTTCCGCAGCGGCGCGGCCTCGCTGTCCATTTTTTCCAGTGCGCTCCTAGGTTCCATCACGGGCAGTACTGTGGCGAACATCACCGTCACCGGCACCTTCACCATCCCGATGATGAAGAAGACCAACTACACCGCCGAGCAGGCCGCCGCCATCGAGACTGCCGCATCCTGCGGCGGGCAGATACTGCCGCCTGTCATGGGCGCCACGGTCTTCGTCATGAGCGGCTTCACCGGCATCCCCTATGTGAACATCGTGTCCGCCTCGGTGTTCCCTGCGCTCATCTATTTCGGCCTTCTTCTCGTCTATGCCGAACTCAACGCCCGCAAGCGCAATATCCAGCCCATGCAGGGCGAGCCCGTCGATGTTCGCACCATGATGCTCTCGGCTCCGGTGTTCATCCTGCCGCTGGGCCTTCTGCTCGTCCTGCTCTTCACCGGCCTCTCGCTGATGAAGACCATCCTCTACTGCATCCTTGCCGTCATCGTTCTGGGCCTGCTGTGCAACGCCTTCCAGCGCAGAGAGCAGAAGCTGGAATGGAAGACGGTCATCGACAGCATCACCAGCGGCACCGTCTCCGGCTGTCAGATAGCCGTCGTCCTGGCTCTTATCGGTGTGGCCGTAGCCTGCGTGGAAGTGACCGGCATAGGCATGCGCCTCGGCTCCTTCCTTGTTTCCCTGAGCATGAACAGCCTGTTCCTGCTGCTCATCCTTACCGCGTTCACGGCCATAATCCTCGGCATAGGCCTGCCGTCCCCTGCGGCCTACATCATCTGCGCCACCATACTCTCCCCGGCACTGGTGAAGATGGGCGTACCTCTGCTCATGGCGCATCTCTTCCCGCTGTACTACGCGCTGTTCTCGCACCTTACGCCCCCTGTCGGCATCGGCCTCATGGTGGCCTGCAAGATGGCGGACTCCAACTACCTGAAGTCTGCCGTAGAAGCCATGAAGGCGGCCTTCCCCTCCTTCTTCCTGCCGTTCATCTTTGTGTACGCTCCCGGCATACTCCTGCTGGGCGGCGACACTGCGACCAATGCCCTGCACATCATCGGCACCATTTTCTTCTTCATGGCCATGGCTGTGACCATGAACCGCTGGTTCTTCGGCAAGACCTCGACGGAAGCATACACGATGTCCTTCACCTCGTTCTGGTGTACCGGCCTGTTCCTCTATCTGCCTGAACATCCCGCCTGGATACTTATGGGCGGCATTGCCCTGTTCTTCCTCAGCCTCCTGCTGAACTTCTGGCAGAGCCGGAAGACGGCCTGAGGAAAAGCCATGAGAGTCTGTGCCCTGCAGATGGATGTGAAGAAAGGCGACAGGGCGGCCAACCATGCCGCGGTTCGTCGCCTTGCCGCTGAGGCGAAAAATCTCTGTTCGCCGGACGTCATCGTCCTGCCGGAGCTGTGGTCTACGGGATACGCGCTGGAGCAGGCCGCAGAACTGGCGGACGAACTTGGAGACGCCGCTTTTCTTGGAAGGCTGGCCCGCGAGCTGGGCACGTCTTTCGTCGGCGGCTCCGTGCTGGCGGAAGAAGGCGGGAAGTTCTTCAACCGTGCGCAGGTCATAGATAGCGAAGGCCGTTATGCGGCCTCGTACGACAAAGTCCATCTGTTCCGCCTCATGGATGAGGACATGTTCCTTGCTCCCGGAAGCAGGCTGTCGCTTTTCCACGCAGGCGGCCTGCGCTGTGCTTCTGTCATCTGCTACGACATCCGCTTCTGCGAACTTCCGCGCCGCCTGGCCGTGGAAGGGGCAGAATGCCTTTTTGTCAGCGCGGAATGGCCTATCCCGCGCACCGAGCATTGGCGCACTCTCCTGCGCGCCCGCGCCATTGAGAACCAGATGTTCGTAGCGGCCTGCAATCGTTGCGGCGTCACCGAAGGAACGGAGTTCGCCGGGCACTCCGCCCTCATCGCTCCCGACGGAACGGTGCTGGCTGAGGCGGGCAAGGACGAGGATATCATCTGGGCCGACTTCGACCCGGAACAGGTGCGCCGTACAAGGGCGCAGATACCCGTGTTCACAGACAGGATGCCCGAGCTGTACTGAGCATCATTCGGCGTATCATCAACCATGAAAAAAGGCCTGCCCCGGGAAGGAGCAGGCCGTTTTTTCATGCTAAGCGCAGGGAGGCAATGCCTCCCGGAAACTTAGATCTTGATGAAGCCGAGGGTGGCGGCCACGGAGGAAGCCAGCACCAGCAGGAGGATGACAGGGGCGAGGTAGGTCAGGCAGAAGCGGAACACAGCTTCACCCTTGAAAGCGGAGGTGGACTTGATCTCGTCCACGATCTTCTGGGTACCGACCACGCGGGTGATGAGGATGCAGGTGAGCAGGGCGCAGAGCGGGCAGAGGATGGAGCTGGCGAGGAAGTCCATCATGTCGAGGATGGAGAGGCCGGCGATGGAGATGAAGTCCCAGGCGCCGAAACCGAGGGAGCAGGGCACGCCCAGGGCAATGGCTTCGAAGAACATGAACATGGTGGCGCGCTTGCGGCTCCACTTCAGTTCGTCGGTAAGGGTGGACACGCAGGTCTCGAGGATGGAGATGCTGGAGGTGAGGGCGGCGAAGAACACCATGATGAAGAAGGCGGCGCCGATGAAGGTGCCCATGCCCATGCTCTCGAAGACCTTGGGGAGGGTGATGAACATCAGGCCGGGGCCGGCGTTCACAGCGGCGGCGTCACCGCCGGAGAAGGCGAACACGGCGGGGATGATCATGAAGCCGGCAAGCATGGCCACGGTGGTGTCCATGAAGCCGATGCGGATGGTGGCCTTTTCCACGTCCACGTCTTTCTTCATGTAGGAACCGTAGGTGATGAGGATGCCCATACCCACGGAGAGAGAGAAGAAGAGCTGGCCGCAGGCGGCGACCACAGTCATGATGGAGAACTTGGAGAAGTCAGGGATGAGGTAGTAGGCGATGCCGGCGCCGGCGCCGGGACGGGTCATGGAGTACACGGCGATGATGA
>JAZQMJ010000127.1:0-2322 GCA_045543435.1 Mailhella sp. | reverse complement strand
GTTCGGCGTGGGCGGGGCCTTCATCATCATCCCCCTGCTCGATGAGATACTGCTCCGCCTCGGCATGGACCCTTCGGTCTCGCACCTCATGGCCGTGGGCACGTCGCCTTCCACAGTGCTGTTCACCTGTGTGGCCAGCTTCCTGATGCATCGCCGCCTCGGCTCCATGCGCAACGATATCCTTCGCCGCATGTGCCCGGGCATAGGCGTGGGCGCCGTCCTCGGCGCTTTCCTCGCCCCGCTGGCCCCCACGGTTTTCCTCAAACTGCTGTTCTACAGCATCATCGTGGTCGTCTGCGGGCAGATAGTCTTCCCCATGAAGCGTTTCGAGCGCGCGGAGGAAGACCTCAGCCACCTTGGCTGGGTGTCGATGTTTTTCGGCATGCTGGCCAGCATGAGCGGCGTGGCAGGCACGCTCCTGAACGTCACATACCTGAGCTGGCGCGGCGTCCCGTGGACGCAGGCCGTATGCACGGGCGCGGGCATAGGGCTCATCATCTCCATCACCGCCACTACGGGCTATATCTGGTCCGGCTGGGGAGTGCCCGGCCTGCCGGAATGGTCGCTGGGCTACGTCTATCTGCCCGGCACGCTCTGCCTCATCGTTCCCAGCATGCTCATGGCCCGTTTCGGCGCGTGGCTGATACACTGGAAGAAGATGCCCGTGGAACTCATGAAGCGCGGCGTTGCCCTCTGCCTCGTCCTCTTCGCACTGAGCATGATAGTCAGAACGCTGTGGGAATTTTTCTAGTTCCGCAGTATGCTCCCTGAGCGTTCGATATCCTTCGATTAAAAGAAAAACGGCCTTGCGTCTGCAGGGCCGTTTCTGTTTTTCGAGGTGCGGGGCTAGAGCGAGACTGTGCCGGAGAATGCCTTCACCGGAGCAGGCCGCAGGGCTTCCGGGGCATCGGCGGGGACGAGGCGTTTCTCCATCCACACCATGCCGTACCAGCGGCCGAACTTGTAGCCGCAGGACGGGAACGTGCCGGTGAGGCGGTAGCCCATGCGTTCGTGGAAGCGGATGCTGGCGTGGTCGAGGTATTCGTCCGGCGTGGGCGCGTGGGCGATGCAGGAATAGGCGCAGAGCACGCCCTGAGAGCGGAGGCATCGCTCCAGCACATCGTACAGCCGGCGGCCGATGCCGCGCCCGCGTTCGCCCCTTTCGAGGTAGATGGAGACTTCCACGCTCCAGTCGTAGGCCGCGCGCGGGTGGAAGCGCGAGGCGTAGGCATAGCCCAGCACCCGGCCTTGCTGTTCCGCGACCAGCCACGGGTAGAAGCTCTGCACGCGTTCGAGGCGGGAGCGGAATTCTTCCTCCGAGGGGACGGCGTATTCGAAGCTCACGGAGGTCTCTTCCACATAGGGAGCGTAAATGCCCAGCATGGCGGGCACGTCGCGCAGTTCAGCGGAGCGGATGAGGATATCTGGCATGGCAGGCTCGGAGGGCAGGCTGTCCACCCGCGTTCGAGGAAAAGGAAAGGCCGCAGTGCATCAGCACCGCGGCCCGTTTCATTACTTGGCGTCGTCGCCCACCTTGAGGGCGGCGAGGAAGGCTTCCTGGGGCAGTTCCACGTTGCCCATGCGCTTCATGCGCTTCTTGCCTTCCTTCTGCTTTTCCAGAAGCTTGCGCTTACGGGAGATGTCGCCGCCGTAGCACTTGGCGAGCACGTCCTTGCGGTAGGCGGACACAGTCTCGCGGGCGATGACCTTGTTGCCTATGGCCGCCTGGATGGCCACTTCGAACATCTGGCGCGGGATGGTGCGCTTGAGCTTGAGGGCGAGGGCGCGGCCGTAGGGGTAGGCGTTGTCGCGATGCACGATGACGGCGAGGGCGTCCACGGGGGCGCCGTTGAGCAGGATGTCCAGCTTCACCAGGGCGGATTCGCGGTAGTCGATGGGCGTGTAGTCCATGGAGGCGTAGCCGCGGGTGCCGGACTTCAGCTTGTCGAAGAAGTCGAACACGATCTCCGCGAAGGGCATCTCATAGGTGATGACGGCGCGGTTCGAGGTGATGAAGCCGAGGTTCTTCTGTATGCCGCGCTTTTCTTCGCAGAGCTTGAGCACGTTGCCCACATATTCGGTGGGAACGTGGATGTCCATGCTCACATAGGGCTCGTAGAGGGCGGCGATCTTGGCAGGGTCGGGGAACTTGGCCGGGTTGTCGATGGTCATGGACTGGCCATCGGTGGTGTCCAGCTTATAGATGACGGACGGGGCCGTGGCGATGAGTTCCACCTGGAATTCGCGTTCGAGGCGTTCCTGGATGATCTCCATGTGCAGGAGGCCGAGGAAGCCGCAGAAGTCGGAGGCCAAGCGGTCTTA
>JAZQMJ010000126.1:0-4139 GCA_045543435.1 Mailhella sp. | reverse complement strand
CATCCTCCCTTACCTCAGGAAACCCGTCAGCGGCGAAGAGGCCACGGCGTGGCCGCTCTGCACGGAGCCGTGTCCGGCAAGGTACGCGGCACGTCCTGCCTCGACGGCGAGGCGGAAGGCGCGTCCCATGGAGACCGGGTCGGCCGAGGAGGCGATGCCCGTATTCACAAGGCAGGCGGCCGCGCCCATCTCCATGGCTTCGCAGGCCTGCGAGGGACGGCCAATGCCGGCATCGACCACCACGGGCAGTTCGGAATCTTCGATGAGTATGCCCAGCATCTCCTTGGTGCGCAGGCCGCGGTTCGTACCGATGGGTGCGCCAAGGGGCATGACGGCGGCGGCGCCGGCGTCGCGGCAGGCGCGTGCGACGTAGAGGTCGGCATTGATGTAGGGCAGAACGATGAAGCCCTCGTTCGCCAGTATCTCGGTGGCCTTGGCGGTCTCGTAGCCGTCGGGCAGGAGCCAGCGGGTGTCGGAGATGACTTCTATCTTGATCCAGTTCCCGCATCCGGCGGCGCGGGCGAGGCGGGCGAGGCGCACGGCCTCCTGCGCGTTGCGTGCGCCGGAAGTGTTGGGCAGGAGCCGCATATGGCTGGGGATGTGACCCATGACGCCTTTGCCGCCCTTGTCCACGCGGCGCATGGCCACAGTGATGACCTGGGAGCCGCTGGACTCGCAGACGGCGGGGATGAGCGCGTCGTCGCCGTACTTGCCCGTGCCGATGAAGAGCCGGCTCGAAAGCTCGACGCCGCCGATGACGAGCGGGTCGCGGGCAGAGGATTCGGCGGGAGAGGCGGAAGTGCTGGGAGTGTCGATGGAATCGTGCATGGCTAACCTCCTCCTACGAAGTGCAGGAGTTCCAGGCTGTCGCCCGGGTTGAGGCGCACGTCCGCAAAGGTGCCTGCGGGCACGATGTCGAAGTTGAGTTCGGCCACCACGGCCTGCGGGTCGAGCCCTCGCCCCTCGATGAGCTGGAGCAGGCTCGTGCCTTCCGCGATGTCTTCGTTTTCGCCATTGATGGTGATGTGCATGGAAACCTCGGGATATGCGCTGTTAACGAAAAACGTCCACCGGTGAGGGTGGACGTGAGGTTTCTGCATCGAAACCAAGCTTCCCTCCGGCAGTATGAGCTGCATCAGGTTCAAGGGTCAGAGGCTTCTCATCCTCTTTCTCAGCCCCATCGGGGCTCCCCTAGCTGGTGGACGTGTGGATATTGTTATTCCTCCCGGCCTTGCTTGGCAAGCGGAAATTTCATCAGTACTGGTGGGCCCGGCGCGACCTCACGCACCAGTACAGCGGCACAACCCACAGGTACAGCGCGAAGGGGATGATGGCCGCAGACTGCTGGAGCGTGAGCGAGACCATGGAGAAGGCTATGCTCCACGGCAGGACGGCGGAGAGTATGACCACGCTGTTCTCGAGGTACATGGCCATCTCGCGGCGGTTGGACTGCACATGGGAGCAGAGCTGATGCGTGAGTATGATGGAAAGCGTCTGGTTGCAGGCAAGGCCGGTGCTGAAGAGGCCCACGAGGGCCGTGGTGCGGAACGCGCCTATGCGCCGGGCCAGCCAGACCACTGCGCCTTCGAAGCTGTCCAGCAGGCCGGAGCGTTCGAAAAGGGCGGAGTACGAAGAGGAAATGGCCACGATGCCCGTGACGTTCGCCATGCTGGCTATGCCGCCGCCGGAGAGCATGGCAAGGCCTTCATGCGGGGCGGAGTAGCCCATCAGCATGGAGCGGAGCAGGGTGGGGATGTCCGCCCCCTGCAGGACGATGGCCGCCCCGGAGGCGAAAAGTATGCTCGTGGCCATGGCGACCTTCACGTTTATGCGGAACGCCCCGAAGATGAGGACGATGAGCGCGGGGAGGACCACCCAGAAGCCGAAGCGGAAATTCTCGCGCAGGACGGCGGTGGCGTTCACGTCCACGTCATGCACGGGTTCGAGCAGGGAAAGGGCGGCGTAGCCCGCACAGACCAGCATGAAGGGGATGAAGCCGTCCTTCAGCAGCCGCTTGAAATTGCCGTAGATGTCCGTATGCGTGAGGGCGCAGACCAGCGCCGCGCTGGACGACATGGGGGAACAGCGGTCGCCCACATAGACGCCGCTCAGGATGGCCCCGCCCACATAAAGCTCGTTGAAGCCCGCCGTCTGGCCCATGAGCATGCAGATGACGCCGAGCGTGCTCACTGTGCCGAAGGCCGTGCCGATGAGCGTGCTCAGCCCGGCGCAGAGCAGGAAGCACCAGAGTATGAAGAAGGTCGGGTCTATGAGCGAGAGCGCCCAGTCGATGAGGAAGGGGATGGTGCCGGAAAGACGCCACACGCCCGTGAGCATGCCGATGAGCAGGAATATGACGAGGATGTTCGTGATGCGGGAAACGCCCTTCGCCAGCAGGCGGACGACTTCCGGCAGGGGGATGCCCACGCTCCTTGCGTGCGCGCTGAAGCAGAGCACGCCGAAGCCCAGCGCGAAGAGCAGGGAATGGCCGCCCGCGATGCAGAAGGCAAGGCCGCCGATGAAGAGTCCGAGTGCAAGAAGCTGGCCGCGAGTGACCTTGCGGCTGCGATGTCTGACAGGCATTGCCGTCCCTCGCTTTCAGGAAAGAAAACAGGCTGCCTTCGATGAAAGTTCATGCATGACAGCCTGTTGCAGTTTTGTTAGATGCTGCTTACTTTTGAGCGGCTACTCGAAGTCGTCGGGAAGGGCCACGATGGCGAGCCCGTTCTCGTCGGCAAGGCGCAGGGCTTCCTCCCGGTCGAAGAACAGGGTCTTCCCGGCCTGTATGGCGAGCACGGCGTACTTGTTCTCCACGAGGTTGCGTATGGTGGTGAGGCCCACGGAGGGCAGGTCCACACGCTCGTCCTGGCCAGGTTTGACCATTTTGATGGCCACACAGCCTTCGCCGCCGAGCTGGCCGCCGCGCTTCAGGGTGGCGTCCGTGCCTTCGAGGCATTCCACGGCCATGACCATGTTCTCCCGAACCACGAGGCACTGGCCTATGTCGAACGCGCCCATGGCCTTGGCGATGGGCCAGCCGTAGCGTATGTCGTTCCATTCGCTTTCGGAAGGCTGGCGGCGGGTGAGCGTGCCGGCGGGGGCGCGCAGGCCGCTGGCGAGGTCCGCCGAGGCCACGATGCGCAGGCCGTCCTTCTCGATGTCGGCGATGATGCCGCGCAGGAGGGAGTCGTCACCCTTTTTTTTCAGCGAGAAGAGGAGCTTGGCGGCGCGCCAGTCCGGCCGGAAGTCGAGGGCCTTGGGCTTGCTTATGGCACCTGCCATGCATACGCGGGTGACGTTGTTTTCCTTGAAGAAGTTCACCATGCGGTTGAGCTGGCCGAGGTGAAGCTGTTCGTACACGTCCGCCGCTTCGGCCGTGGCCGGGTCGGTGTGGCCGGAAAATCCGCAGATGACCACGCCGAGCCCAGCGGCCCGGGCGTCCTGCGCGATGAGGCGGGGGAACTGCCCGCCGCCTGCGATGATGCCTATATTCTCTGCCATGTCAGCTCCGTTGGAAAAATGGTGCAGGCAGTATAAGCCTAAGCGGCCAGCTCCGCAACTCCCGGGCAGGCACAGGGGCAGGGAAGGGCGCATGCGCTGAAAAAAGCTGTGTTTTTCCGGGATTCCTGAATTCCGAGGCCTATTCTAGGCTTGCTCTTAGTCCATTATCCTTGTATAAAAGTTCACTTCTGCGGAACGCAGGCTCCTGTGCCTGGAGTTCCGGCGGGCCGCCTTTTCGGCTCGATGAGAAAAACCGGGAAATTCCCGGAGGTACACGCATGAACATCGCACATAAGATCATCAGCTCGCACCTTGTCGAAGGGGAAATGGTCCCCGGGAAGGAAGTCGGGCTTCGCGTCGACCAGACCCTCACCCAGGACGCCACCGGCACCATGGCCTGGCTCCAGTTCGAGGCTCTTGGCCTGCCCACCGTTCGCACCGAACTTTCGGTGAGCTATGTGGACCACAATACCCTGCAGATGGGCTTCCGCAATGCGGACGACCATCGCTTCCTGCGCACCACGGCCCAGCGTTTCGGCGCGGTGTATTCCGCTCCCGGCACTGGCATCTGCCATCAGCTCCATCTCGAGAACTTCGCCCGCCCCGGCCGCATACTGCTGGGCTCCGACAGCCATACC
>JAZQMJ010000125.1:0-1523 GCA_045543435.1 Mailhella sp. | reverse complement strand
CCAGCCCGGCTCCGCCCTGCGCGTCACCCTGCGTTCCGCCGAAGCCGGCAAGGCCGTGCTCTTCGCCGTGGACGAAGGCGTGCTCCAGCTCCCCCGCTTCGCCACGCCGTCCCCGCTGTTCAGTCTGCTGGAAGACAGGGCGCTCGGCGTGCGTACGCTTCAGTCTTTCGACCTGCTCATGCCCGATCACGCCCTCATGGCCGGACGCTGGGCGGCCTTCGGCGGCGATACCGAAGGCGGCGGCACCTCGGCCCGCTTCCTGAACCCCTTCAAGCGGCGCGGAGAACCGCCCCTCGCGACGTGGTCGGCCCTGCTGGACGTCACTCCCGAAGGTACGGCCGTAGATATCCCCATCCCTTCGTATTATAACGGAAAACTCCGCATCATGGCCGTAGGCGTCTCTACGGCCCGCGCGGGTTCCGCCTCCTGCGCCGCCACGGTGAAGGCTCCGCTCGTGCTCACGCCGCAAACGCCGCTCACCGTCTCCCCGGGCGATACCTTCCACGGGGCGCTAGTGCTGGCCAATACCGAAGAGCGCGCCGCTCGCGTGGCACTCTCCTGCTCCGCTGACGGGCCGCTCGCCTTCCTCACGCCGCTCCCGCAGATCGCGGAACTGCTTCCCGCATCCGAGCTGGTCCTGCCCTTCAGCATGAGAGCCGGAGACGAACCGGGTGCGGCGGCTCTGCGCTTCCGCGCGAAAAGCGAGGGCCGCGAGTACGCGCGTTCGGCCTCGCTCTCCGTACGCCCGGCCAGTCCGCTGAAGACCAGCATCCAAGCCGGAACGCTGGACGCCTCCGCCGCTCTGCCTGCTGACCGCGCTGTGTATGCCTTCAGTGCCAGAAGTTCGGCTTCGCTCTCGCCGCTCCCTCTGCCGCTGGTGAAAGGTCTTGCCGCCTACCTCGACGCCTACCCCTACGACTGCACGGAACAGCTCATCAGCCGAGCCTTCGCACACCTCGCACTGCGCCCCTATCCCGGACTCTTTAAGGAAAAGGAAAGCGAACGCGCCCTGAGCGCGGCCGTGGGCGCCATCCGCGAGCGCGCCTCCTACATGGGCGTATCCCTGTGGCCCGGCGGCCAGCCCGACGCCCTGCTCACCGCCTACGCCGCCGACTTCCTGCTCTCCATGCGCGAAGCCGGACTCGGCGCGGACGACGGCCTGCTGGACAGGGTCTGCGATGCCGTGGAACGCGTCGTCCCGCTCAACAGCGCTTCGCTCGCCGCGGCGCGCACCTCTGCCTACGGCATCTGGGTGCTCACCCGTGAGGGGCGCATCACCACGCGGCTCATCGAAGACCTGCAGACTGCCATGAAGGAACGCGGCATACGGGGCTGGAAGAAGGACCTCACGGCCGTACTCCTTGCCGCGAGCCAGCGGCAGATGCTCGTCAGGAAGACGCTCTCCTTCAAGGACGTCGACTACTCGCCCGAAGGCTGGTTCGACGAACTGGCGCAGAAGGCCCTGCATGCCGCGCTCCTTGCCCGCCACTTCCCCGACCGCTTGACCGACGGCGTGAAGGCCG
>JAZQMJ010000124.1:0-3597 GCA_045543435.1 Mailhella sp. | reverse complement strand
ATCTCGCGCAGGGGCTCCACATTCTTGGTGAAGCTCATGATTTCAAAAAGTGTCAGGGCTCCCAGTTTTGCCCCTTTGTCGTAGGGATTGCATTCGCGCATCAGCGTAGAATACGGCTTCCTGATGCCCTTGGCTATTTCGTTGGCGGTATGGCCGCTTTGAAAAAGCGTCTCCTGAAATACTGAAAGCAGTCTGTCCCTCATCTCCACCTCTCTTGGTTAAAATCATAAGTCGATATCAGCTGATAATCATGAGTATCACACTTTTCTCATGCCGTGGCGTCGTAGCTGTATGATACTAACTTGATATCAATGATTATCACCATAGCCTATAGGCGAAGTTGCAAAATATCCGATTAGACGCCTGCCGCGATTCCTCTAGCTTTTCCAAACGACTCCCCGTTTGCTGCATTTTCGACGTGCCGCCGACAGGGAGTCATATTTTTTTTAAACTTTTTTAAGATTTTTTTGATGAAAAAAGGCGTGATTCATAAAGCTGGATAGTCCACAGTAAACCACGATAGTCCCAGGCAAAACACAGTAGTACATAATCAAGCATATTGTTTTTATTCATAAAATTGTGCTAATAGCGTCGTAAATTCATAACATCAAAAGGAGGTATTCCTATGAAACTCAATTTGCCTGAAGTCGGCTATCTTCGCCTCTCTCAGATTCTCAACATTATCCCCATCAGCAAGAGTGCATGGTGGGAAGGATGCCGTTCCGGCCTCTATCCGAAGCCTGTGAAACTCGGCCCTCGTACTACCGCATGGCGAGTGGAAGACATTCGTGAACTCATGGAGCGCATCAACAAGGAGAGCCTCTATGAATAGCGACATCCGACTCTCCATTGGATTTTTAGACCATCCCAAGACCGTCAAACTTCAGCGCCAGCTTGGCGAGGCAGGCGTTCTCTCGCTCCTGAGACTCTGGCTGTGGACGGCGCAGAATCGTCCCAGCGGAATTCTCATCGGCATGGATGAGGACGATATCGAGATCGCCGCCCGTTGGGAGGGGAGAAAGGGGCGTTCAACGCCGTTGCAACGCGGCAGCGTTTCCTTGATACACTGGAAGGAACGTATCGCATCCATAACTGGACGGAGCGGAACACTTGGCAGTCGGACGCCGAACGACGTTCCGGCGCATCCCGAATGGCCCGCATGGCCAAGACTCGCCCCGACCTCTACAAACTTCTTGAACACGCTGGAATCAAAAGCATTTCAAGGGAATCCTACGAAGAGCTAACGGCGTCGGAACATCCTTGCAAGGTCGTTGAACGACTGGCAACCGGGGCTTCAAGCCCTCTCCTTTCCTCTCCTAACCTAACCTCTCCTTCCCCTGCCTTTCCCAGCGATACCATTCCTTTCCCTTCTTCCCTCACTAATAGAGCAGACGCCCAGCCTGTTGAGGAAGAGAAAGAGCGAAAAGCAGAACTGCCCGTTGATTCCGAGCCGTATCGTCTGGCCAAGCTCATGCGGGATACGCTCAAGGCCAATGTGCCTACGCTCCGCGAACCTGACCTTCAGGTCTGGGCTCAGAGCCTCGACGATGCTTTGAACTTTGACGAAAGTATGAACGCCCCTGCAATGGTCGAGCGTGTCATCCGCTGGGCCTGTGCCGATCGCTTCTGGAAAGCGCATATCCAGAGTCCTCGCAAACTCCGTGAAAAGTTCGATCAGCTCACGGCACGTATGGCAAGCGAAGAGGAATGCGGCAGGAACTGGAAGTCTTCTGCACAAAGGCGCGTAGAAGAGAATCTCTCGGCGGCTATTGAAGCCGAACGTCTGCTCTTCGGCGATGAGGATGTCGATGACCAGAGCTGACTTCAAGGCGTTTTCCAACCTTATGCAGGCGCTGGCGGAGTGCTATGGCAAAACCTTGAGCGCACAGGGTATAGCCCTTCGCTTTCAGCTTCTCGCGTCTCATGACATCGCAGATGTTCGCCGGGCGGCCATGAGCATTCTGTCCACACGAAAATACACCTCCATGCCCACTCCTGCCGATTTTCTTGAACTTCTGAACGGCGGTCTTCCCGAAGATCTGGCAGAGGTCGAGGCTGGCAAGGTCCTGGAGGCCGTCAGCGAGCATGGAGCGTACTCCAGTGTTGTTTTCGATAATGCTGTCACTCAGGCCGTTATCGTCCGAGCGTATCGAGGCTGGCCTCAGCTTTGCTCCATCCTCGGCACGGAAGAATCCGAGCTGTGGTTCCGCAGGAACTTCGTGAAGATATGGCAGGCCTATTCCCGGCAAAATGTGGCGGTCACGGGACATCTTCCGGGGCTGACGGAACTCGAAAACAGCCGCAACGGCTTTCTGGAAGCTCTTCCTTGCCCGATCCTCATCGGAGATCGGGAGAAGGCTCGAAGTCTTCTCCGTGAGGCGGATAATATCCCTATCTCGCAGATTCTTCTGGCCGCTGAGGGGGATAAATAAGCCATGTCGTACCTCGTTCTGCACATGGATAAGTTCAAGCGCGAGTCCCTGCGCGGCATCCAGAGCCACAACAGGCGCGAGCGGCGAAGCCATTCCAACCCCGACATCCGGCACGAAAAAAGCGGCGAGAACTACGACCTGCACCAGCCAGAAGTGCGCGACTACGCCCGTGCGGTGCAGGCCCGTATCGAGTCACTCAATCTGCCCAAGGCCGTGCGAAAAGACGCGGTCGTGCTCTGCGGCCTGATTGTCACTTCTGACCTGCCTTTCTTTGCGCGTCTGTCTCCAGAGGAACAGCGGCGCTTCTTCGATGAGAGCCGCGACTTCCTCGCCAGATTCGTGGGGCAGGAAAACGTCATTTCCGCCATGATCCACATGGACGAAAAGACGCCGCACATGCACTTCCTTCACGTCCCGGTCACGCCGGACGGGCGGCTCAACGCCAACGCCATCTACACGCGGGAAAGCCTGCGCCGTCTGCAACGCGAAATGCCGGAGCATCTTCAAGCCTGCGGATTCCGCATTGAGCGAGGCGTGGAGCAGGTACCCGGCGCTCGGCGTATCCATCTGAACACCCGCGAGTTCAAGCAGGAGAAGGAAGAGCGCGAGCGCATCGCTGCCGACAATGTGAAGGTTTTGCGCCATGCGCTCGACACGCTCTACGCGGCGAACGAGTTCGAAGAACACCTCAAGGGCAAAATCAAGGAATACGAGAAGCAGGCCCGCGAGGCCGAGCGCTTCCTCAATCAGAATGAGGAACTGCCCGAGGCTTCCATGTTCAACTTCAAGACTGTGCTGGCGCAGGCGCGGCGCGTCATTGAAGAACAAAAAAAGGCTCTTGCGGAAAAGGCCATTCTGGAGGGGCGGAAGGAAATCGTTGATGGACTTCTTGCCGAGCGAAATCGCGAACTGAAAGAACAGGCCCGCAGGATCGACCGCCTCTGTCGGGAGCTTGAAGAGCTGAAGAAGCAGAAAGACGAGACCGAAGAGGAGTCGCGCACTCTCAAGCGCTTTCTCAACCAGCCGGACGAAAAGCCCCGCTTCGAGAAGTTCCTCGCTGACAAGCAGGAAGAGGCGTGCCGTGCCGAAATGGAGCGGCAGAATCGCCTCGGCTCCCGCAACACAGCCCTCACCCGCAAAGACGAGGGGCCGTCCTTCTCCCCAC
>JAZQMJ010000123.1:0-6501 GCA_045543435.1 Mailhella sp. | reverse complement strand
AACCTTTCCCGCCAGCGCTACTGGGGCGCTCCCATCCCCGTGGTGTACTGCGAGAAGTGCGGCGTCCAGCCCGTGAAGTACGAAGACCTTCCCGTCCTGCTCCCCCTCGACGTGAAGACCTGCGAAGACGGCCGTTCTCCCCTGCCCGACACTCCCTCCTTCGTGGAGACCACCTGCCCCTGCTGCGGCGGCCCCGCCCGTCGTGAGACCGATACCATGGACACCTTCGTGGAGTCCTCCTGGTACTTCGCCCGCTATACTGCAGCCCGCAAGGAAGACGGCGCCTTCGACATGGAGGCCCTCAAGTACTTCATGCCTGTGGACCAGTACATCGGCGGCGTGGAACACGCCATCCTGCACCTGCTCTACAGCCGCTTCTTCACCAAGATGCTCCGCGATTTCGGCTACTTCCCCGCCGACCTCGACGAGCCCTTCAAGAACCTGCTCACCCAGGGCATGGTGCTTCTCGGCGGCAGCAAGATGTCCAAGTCCAAGGGCAACATCGTTGACCCCGACGCCATGGTGAAGCGCTTCGGCGCGGACACCGTGCGCCTCTTCTGCCTCTTCGCCGCTCCGCCGGAACGCGACTTCGACTGGAGCGACGCCGGCATCGAAGGTTCCTTCCGCTTCGTGAGCCGCGTGTGGCGCATGTTCGCGGAAATGCAGGACGTTCTGAAGCCTGTGGCCGCCTGCTCCGACCTGTCCGATACCACGGACGCTGCCATCCGCGACCTTCGCCGCTGGGAACACGCCACCGCCAAGAAGGTGGGCGAGGACATCGCCGAGCGCAACCAGTTCAACACGGCCATCGCCGCCATCATGGAACTGTGCAACGCTGTGAACCAGCACCGCGAAGCCCTCTCCGCTACCGAAGAAGGCCGCGTGGCCCTTTCCTCCGCCATGTCCACCATCCTGGTCATGCTCTGCCCCTTCACGCCCCACATGTGCGAGGAAGTGTGGCAGGCCCTCGGCCATGAGGACAGCATGGACGACGTGCGCTGGCCCGAATGGAACGAAGAAGCCCTCAAGCGCGATGTCGTCACCATCGTGGTGCAGGTGAACGGCAAGCTGCGCGGCAAGGTGGAAGTGCCCGCCGGCAGCGCCAACGACGTGGTGGAACAGGCCGCTCTGGCCGAACCTTCCATCCAGAACCACATCGAGGGCAAGACTGTCCGCAAGGTCATCGTCGTGCCCGGCAAGCTCGTGAACGTGGTGGTCGGCTAAGACCATAACAGATACGCCCGGTCTTCCTTCGGGGAGGCCGGGCATCCCTGCCTCCTTTTCGAGGGGAGGGCAGGGCGAATCTCTCCGGCCTCATGGCCGACGGTGATCCGATGAAGAACTTGACTCCCAGAAACTGGAAAGGCTTTGCGGCGGCGGCCCTCTGCTGCATCGGCCTCTTTGTCGGCGGCTGCGGCTATCAGTCG
Source organism: Mailhella sp. (assembly GCA_045543435.1). Lineage (GTDB taxonomy): Bacteria > Desulfobacterota > Desulfovibrionia > Desulfovibrionales > Desulfovibrionaceae > Mailhella. The sequence continues at coordinate 5,074 of JAZQMJ010000123.1, read as the reverse complement.
GACGGCTTCAGCACCGCTTCCAGCCGTGCCCACAGTGTGCTCGGCAGCGGCAACAGCACTATCAAGTTCGATAAGGTCGAACAGATCACCCTGTTCCCCTGGGTGCAGTATTATGTGCGCGGCACTGTGCGCGACGAAGTGAACCTGCGCCGCCTTGCCCGCTGGGTAGATGACGGCAATGCCGACTACCTGCTCACGGTGAACATGACCGGCTTCAGAGTGCGTTCCTCCATTTCCAACAGATATGACAATACTCTGCTCAGCACGACGACTGTCTCCCTGGAAATGATAGTGCGCAGCGGTAAGACCGGTGCCGTGGTCTGGTAGTCCGGCAAGATCTCCTATTCCGACAAGTTCGAAGTCGTGAACGAGGACAGCGCCGTGCGTGAAGGCCTCAAGGAAGCCATACGCCGCGCCCTCGACCGCATGCAGCAGGAATTCTAGCCGGAGTTCCACATGGACAGGCCCGGTTTCTTCTTCTGCATCTGCCCCGATGCCGCTCTTCTGCGCAGCTGGATGGAAAGCGAGCTTCTGGCTCCGCTCATCGAGCAGGCGAAGCAGAGCGGCCCTTCGCTTATGGGCGGGCTCATGCCTTCCAGCTCCTCCGCTCCGGATATCCAGACCTTCTGGGCCGATGAAGGGCTGGACCGCCGCTTCTGGGATGCCCTTACCCTGCTGGGCATGGACGGCCGCCAGCGCGTGCTCATCGTCCGCGGCGCGCATCAGCTTTCCGCTGAAGTGTGGAAGAAGCTTTCCTCCTCGCTCGCTACGCCGAGGCCCGGCGTCCTGCCTGTATTCTGCATGGAATGCCCGTGGGAAAAAGGCCAGCCCAAGCTTCCGGCGCATATCGCCAAGCTCAAATGCCTCGCCTTTGCCGAAAAGCAGAAATGGCAGTGGCGTTCTCCCGGCCTTGAGGCCCGCACCCTCCGCCAGTATATCCAGCGGGAAGCCGCCACGCTCGGCCTCCGCATGGCTCCCGAGGCACTCAACACCCTTGCCGAGATGCTCATCCCCGATGCCTCGGCCGTGCGCGGCGTGCTGGAACAGCTTTCCCTTGCTTCGCAGGACGGAGCTGTCGACGTCTCTCTCGTGCGACAGATGACGGAATTCACGCCCGATGCCGTGATCTTCGATTTCATCCGACAGCTCGAGAACGGCAATGCCCGCGCCGTGTGGAAAACGCTCCTGCGCGAGGGCGACGGCGGCGAGTCCCTGCTTTTTCCCCTGCTCACGCTCATGGCCCGCGAGGCTCGCACGCTCTGGCAGATGAACGCCGGCGAAAAGGTCTTCGTTCCGCAGTATGTGGAAGCCGAAAAGCGTCGGCTTGCCGCCAAGCTCGGGCCTGCCGGGCTTTCCGCCGTGTTCGAAGCTCTTGCCGCCGCAGAGTTTTCCGTGAAGAGCGGTGCGCGTTCTCCTCTTCAGGCCATGGAATCCCTCGTGGCTCAGCTCACCCTCATCTTTGGGGCTCCCTCCTGATCTGCATCTGCCTAAGCTGAGTCTGCCATGTGCGCGAAAAGAAATGATATCCTTTCCCAACCGCCGACCTCTCCTTCTGTCGCCGGGAAGTCGGCGCGCACAGCCACACTCTCAGATGCCGAGCTTCGTGCCGGGCATCGCGCCCGCCTGAGGAAGCGTTTTCTCCAAGATCCTTCCGCTCTTCCCGATTACGAGATACTCGAACTCCTGCTCGGCTATATCTATCTGAGGCGCGACAATAAGCTCCTTGCCAAGCGGATACTTGCGCATTTTGGAAGCATCGGCGATTTTCTCGCCGCTTCGGATGCCGAACGCCAGCTCGTGGATGGATGCGGTGAGCCTGTGGACGCGGCCTGCGCTCTCATCCGGGAAATCATTGCCCGCTCCGCCCAAAGCGCCGTACAAAAGAAGCAGAGCCTCGACATTTACGACGTCCTTCACCTGGGCATCGAAAGGCTCAGGCTCTGTTCCGATGAGGAAGTGTGGGCCATCCTCCTAGACAAACGGAACAGACTGCTTACCTATAGCAAAGTACGCCACGGCTGTTTCGACCGTGTGGCTCTGGACCCTCTGGAACTTGTTCAGCTCATGCTGAAGCATAAGGCGAACGCGCTCGTCCTCATGCACAATCACCCCGGCGGTTCGTTCAGGCCCTCCCTTTCCGACAGGGAACTCACCGGGCGTATCGACGCCGCGCTGAAGCATCTGGGCCTGCATCTGCATGATCATCTCATCATCACGCCGGAAAGCTGTTTCAGCATCAAACTCGACCGCAGTCTTGATATCGAGCGTCCTTGAACGCGATAATGCTGAAGCCTGGCGGGGCATCTTCCCGCACGAGGAAACGATGAGTCATTCCCATAAGATAGATAATGATATGCCGAACGCCTCCGAAGCTGAGGTGAAGGACGTCATGCAGAAAACCGAGTTTGAAGAATCGAACTCTAACGATGCTGACGCGGCCTCCCTGCGCGGCCGGAACGACGAGGGTTCCCCCGTCGCTCCCGATGGAGCGGAAGACGGCAGGCAGGAGCCTGCGTCCGGAAGCGAAGAAGAAAGCGGAGAGGCTGAGAAGCCTGAAGAAGGCGTGTCCGAAGCAGCCGAAGCTCTCCGGACTCTGCATGCTCTGGAATCCGTGCTGAAAGATGCGGCCTCCGATGGGCGCAGTTCCCATGAGCGCGAGATGCCTTCCGTCCTGCCTGTCCTCCCCCTGCGCGATATCGTGGTCTTCAATTCCATGATAATCCCGCTTTTCGAGAATCGCGAAAAGGGCATGGAGACTGTGGAGCGCGCCCTGAACGGCAGCCGCTACCTCCTGCTCTGCGCCCAGCGCAACGCCGACGCTGAAGACCCGGCCCCCGCCGACCTTTACGACGTGGGCTCCGTGGTCATGATACTGCGCATGATAAAGATGGCCGACGGGCAGGTGAAGCTCCTCGTGCAGGGCCTCGCCCGCGCCCATGTGGACGAGTTCGACATGAGCGGCTCTATCCTCATGGCCCGTGTGAGCGTGCTTGAGGAAGGGCGCAGCGCGAGCGCCGAAGTCTCCGACGTGGAGGTAGAGGCCATGATGCGCCATGCCCGCGAGCAGAGCGAACACATACTCCAGCTTCGCGGCCTTCCTTCCGGCGAGATCATGGGCGTTCTGAAGGGCGTGGACGAGCCCGGCCGCCTTGCGGACATCATAGCCGCGAATATGCGCCTTTCCGTTCCGGACGGCCAGAGCCTGCTCGAATGCCTCGACCCCGTGGAACGCCTGCGCATGGTGAACACGCATCTCCTGCGCGAGGTGGAAGTGGCCACCATGCAGGCCCGCATACAGAGCATGGCCCGCGAAGGCATGGACAAGGCGCAGAAGGATTATTTCCTGCGCGAACAGCTCAAGGCCATCCATCGCGAACTTGGCGACGGGCAGAGCGAAGAGAGCGAGATGGATACGCTGAAGGCCGCCCTCGACAAGGCCGGCCTGCCGCCCCATGCCCGCAAGGAAGCCGACAAGCAGCTCCGCCGCCTTTCCGGCATGCACAGCGATTCTTCCGAAGCCAACGTGGTACGCACCTATCTCGACCTGCTGGCCGAACTGCCGTGGAAGAAGCTCTCCCGCGACAGGCTGGATATCGTGAAGGCCGCGGCCATACTCGATGAAGACCATTTCGGCCTCGACAAGGTCAAGGACCGCATCCTCGAATTCCTCAGCGTGCGCAAGCTGAACCCCGATTCCAAGGGGCAGGTGCTCTGTTTCGTCGGCCCTCCCGGCGTGGGCAAGACCTCGCTGGGCCGTTCCATAGCGCGCGCCCTCGGCCGTAAGTTCCAGCGGCTCTCCCTGGGCGGCATGCGGGACGAAGCCGAGATACGCGGCCATCGCCGCACCTATATCGGCGCCATGCCGGGCCGCATCATCCAGGCCATACGTCAGGCTGGCACGCGCAACCCTGTCATCGTTCTCGATGAGATAGACAAGCTGGGGAATGACTTCCGGGGCGATCCGTCCTCGGCGCTGCTCGAGGCCCTCGATCCGGAACAGAATTCCCATTTCAGCGACCATTACCTGAATCTGGAGTTCGACCTCTCCAAGGTGCTGTTCATCTGCACGGCCAACCAGCTCGACACCATTCCCGCCGCGCTCCTCGACCGCCTCGAAGTCATCAGCCTTTCCGGCTACACCGAGCAGGAGAAGCTGGCCATCGCGGGCCGCTACCTCGTGCCCCGGCAGACTTCGGCCAACGGCCTCAAGGAAGGCGACGTCGTGTTCCGCGAGAACGCGCTTTCCCGCCTCATCCGCGGCTATACCCGCGAAGCAGGCCTGCGCAACCTTGAGAGGCAGATAGCCTCGGTGTGCCGCAAGCTGGCCCGCCGCAAGGCTGAAGGCGAGAAGCCGCCGTTCACTGTGACGCCTGCCGTGGTTGCCAAGCTCCTCGGCGCGCCGCGCTATCTCGATGAGGAGAAGGAAGCCGAGCTCATGCCCGGCGTAGCCCTTGGCCTCGCCTGGACACAGGCCGGCGGCGAGGTGCTCCATGTGGAAGTGAGCACCATGCAGGGCAAGGGCGGCCTCCTGCTCACCGGCCAGCTCGGCGACGTGATGAAGGAATCCGCGCAGGCCGCCGTGACCTATGCGCGCTCCCATGCCGCAGAGCTGGGCATCGACCCCGAGTTCTCGCAGAAGCTGGATATCCATATCCATGTTCCTGCTGGCGCGACTCCCAAGGACGGCCCCTCCGCAGGCGTCACCCTCGTGTCCGCGCTTGTCTCGGCCCTCACCGGGACTCCCGTGCGGAGCGATACCTGCATGACCGGCGAGATAACCCTGCGCGGCCGCGTCCTCCCTGTGGGCGGCATCAAGGAAAAGATACTCGGCGCTGTGTCGCACGGCCTCAAGCGGGCTGTCATCCCCAGCCAGAACGCCAAAGACCTCGAGGATATCCCGGCCGACCTCCGCCGCCGCATCGACATCCACACCGTCGATACCATAGGCGAACTGCTGTCGCTGGTTTTGGAAGGGAAGAAGTAGAGTTTTACGGAGGGGGGAGGGGCAACTTTCGAGAAAGTTTCCCCCTCCCCCCCCTTCAAAAACTTCCGCACAAAAACTAAAAAAAAAAAA
>JAZQMJ010000122.1:0-12495 GCA_045543435.1 Mailhella sp. | reverse complement strand
GCCGAAGCGGGTGAACTGGCCGATGCCCAGCCACACCTTGTCGTTCAGTTGGTGGCTGAGGTACCAGGAAGGGATGGGCCAGGTCTGGTGAGAGCTGTGGGCATTGCCTTCGGGGTTGTCCACGCCCCAGTACATCTGGGTGATGCTGAGGTTGGCCTGGAACTGGGTGCCTTCCAGACGGGTCATGGCAGCGGGGTTGTAGGAAATGACGGAAGCGTCGCCGCCGCGGGCCACGAGGCCGCCGGCAAGGGACATGGCGCGGGCGCTGCCTTCCAGATGGGTGGAGAAGCCTTCAGCGCTGGCCTGCTGGGGCATGGCAAAAGAAAGGGAAAGAAGAGCGCAGAGAGAGAGCGCGCCCTTGCGGAAAAGATTCATCGCGAAACTCCTGATTGCCGATGTTCGGCGTTATTTCCGAGTTCAATTCTGGGGAAATACTGCTCCAGAAAACAGTGTGCCGCTTGGAGGCGGCACACAAGAGCGAGTATGAGAACTCTTAGATTGCGATGATTCTTACATCAAACAAAGATTTGAAATCAAGATTTGAACTTATCCGTAAATAGAGATGCAGTCTTGTCGTACAGTTCCTTTGCACGTTCACGACTGCGTCTGCTTATGACAGGGCGCCAGATGCGATTGTCGGCAGTCTCTTCGGGCTGTTCTGCGGAGGCGGATATGCTGTTTTCTTCGCTGTTTTCCGATCCGGCAGAAGCGTCCGGCTTGTTCATGCGCTCCATGGCGGCCTTGGCGCTGCGGGTGGTATCGAGGGTCCATTCCCACGCAATGCCCTTCATTTCTTCATATTCTGCCAGGCCTTTCTTCCACATTTCGGAGAAGAAGCCCTGCGCTTCCCATTTTTTGAAATAGGCATGGATAGAGCTGGGAGAACCGAAGATGTCCTTGGGGAGGGCCTTCCACTGGGTGCCCGTTTTAAGGACATAGACGATAGCTTCGAATACCTTGCGCGAATCCAGAGGCTTGCGGCCGCCGCCAGCGATACGCTGATAGACGCGCTTAGGATCGCGGACGTTTTCAGGGATGAGCGGCTTTACCGCCTCCCAGAAGGCATCGGAGATTTCCCAGAATTTCATACAAATACTCTCAGTTTTTAAGACGCTGATGTAAACTATACCAAAAAATGAACAAGTTGCCAATGTTTCGAGGGAGATAGTTATTTGCGGATAAAGGGTGTCAAAATTATTTTAATTTTTTTTGAAAAATTTCTGTTGACACGAGCTGGCTTTTCGTCCTATATACATCGAACGCGACGCGGGGTGGAGCAGCTTGGTAGCTCGTCGGGCTCATAACCCGAAGGTCATTGGTTCAAATCCTTTCCCCGCAACCAGTAAATTCAAGGGCTTACGATGAAAATCGTAAGCCCTTTTTTGACGCCGAATTTCGTTTTCTAACCTATTTCTAATTTTTGCCGCTTTTCTAAATCCGCGCTGGATAAGGCTTTATCCAGCTTGATGGAGTTAGAAGCGGCTTTTTCTGTTTTTAGCGCCTTGAAAATCCGTCCTTCGGGCAAGGTGGCGGGGGAGGCCGTTCCTAACCATTTCCTAACCGCCTTCGCGACTCCTGAAGGGCGATTTCTAACTTTTTCTAACTGCTCAGCCTTGCGTTTGAAGCGAATATGGGGAACAATCGCTTCATATTTTGAAGCGAATAGCCTTTCTTTCGCTTCACGCTCAGCTTTCGGCTCTACGTTAAAGAACGGGGCAAAGAAGGCTGGACGGCCAATTCCGAAGTTTTAAGAGCGACTGCCTCCTAAGCAGCAGGCCGCAGGATATAGGGAGGAGATACCATGCCCCAATATTTCTGGCAAAGCGCAGAGTGGCCACATTTCCGCTGGGACTCGGCACAGCTTCTTGTTCCGCTGGCTAGAGCCCGCAAGAAGCAGGGGAGCTTCCTTGAGGCTATGTCGCGCCTTGGATTCAAGGACAGCCTTGAGGCGTGGTCGAAGGTCATGGAAGAGGACGCCATACACACGGCGGCCATCGAGGGCGAGAAGCTCGATCGCGAGGGCGTGCGTTCGTCCATAGCTGAACATCTGGGCCTGCCGTATGTCGGGCTTCGTGGCGCGGATAGGAAGATCGACGGTCTTGTGCAGGTGCTTTGCGACGCCACGCATAATTGCGCCAAACCTTTCGACGCGGGACGCCTCAAGGCGTGGCACGCCAGCCTCTTTCCGACGGGCTATTCTGACTTCTATGCCGTGCGGGCCGGTGCGTGGCGCGAGACGGCTATGCAGGTGGTCTCCGGGCCGATAGGTCGACAGAAGGTGCATTACGAAGCCCCGGCTCCGGAACAGCTCGAAGCGGAAATGGCGCGTTTCTTCCAGTGGTGGGAGGACAGCCGCACGGAGCTGGACGGAGTGCTTCGTTCTGCGCTGGCGCATCTGTATTTCGTGACCGTGCATCCCTTCGAGGACGGCAATGGGCGTTTGGCGCGTGCGCTTTCCGATATGGCTCTGGCGCAGGATGAGGCGGCAGGGCGGCGCTTCTACAGTATGTCGGCCCAGATCATGAAGGAGCGGGCGGCATATTATGATGTGCTGGAACGCACACAGAAGGGCGATGGTGACTGTACCGAATGGCTGCTGTGGTTCATCGGATGCTTCGAGCGTTCTCTTGACGCGGCAGGGGTGATTGTCCGTGCTGTGACCTTCAAGGGGCAGTTCTGGGAACATTATAAGGATGTGCCGCTCTCCGATCGCCAGCGCAAGGTGCTGAACCGCCTGTTCGATGCCGGACGTGACGGCTTCGAAGGTGGCCTTTCGACGCGCAAATATATGGGCATCACCAAAACTTCCCGAGCGACCGCGTGGCGTGAGCTCGACGACTTGCTCCAGAAAGGTATGCTTCGCCCCCTCGAAAAGGGCGGCAGAAGCACGGCCTATGAGATTGACTGGTCGCTTGGCGGGGAGAACGAAGTGGCGGCTATCCACGAGGCTTTGCACTCCGCTGACGCCGGAGACTTTGCGATGGAAAGCGAACTCGCAGAGCTTACCAAGAAGTGGACAGTGACAGGACTTGAGCCGAAGGAGTGAGACCCTATCGGCAAGAAACGGTCAAAAAAGGACCTAAAAATAGCGCTGTTTTTGCCGATAGCGGCACTTTCTTGCCGATAACACTCCCGGCAGGACGGCTTTGGCATTAAGCGAATGGGGGAGTAATCGCTTCAAGGAGTGAGGCGATTATGGCGAGCAAATCGAAAAACGTTACAAAGTAGGGCTGAAAAAGGGCAAAAACGTTACATTGATTCGGAGCACAGTGTGCCCCGAATTCTGAGGAAATGTAGAGCCGAGCCTAGTAGGTGAATTCGGTTCGAACTTACTGATATTGTTCAGAAAGACACTAAATCGGTTTGCAAACAAATTGGAACTTGCTGTATTTGTTCGTTAATTTTTAAAAAAGGGATAAAAAACGGGTTTGCAAACAAATAAGAAATCAAGCCCAATAGGGGATATATTTCGCGTAGCGTTTGGACCGACTTTCCGGGTCATCAGGCTTGATCATTTCAGCCGCTACAGCATCTGAGATGATACGCGAGGCTGCATCTGCCTTGGTTTCTGATAGACTGAAACGCTCGCGCAAAGATTGATTGGTCATTTTTTGATTGCTGACATACAGAAGGCAAGCGTGCTGATAGCACGCTCTGATTCGTTCTTTTCGATCCATTTCATCAAAGTTTTTATGGGCGAAAAGAACAACCTTGGTATGTTCATTGGTGGAGCGGAAGTCAGGCGCAGGGAGTTGCCACGCTTCTACAAGAGAAATAACCTTGTCTATGCCGCTGCTTTTTTCTTCGCAAATATGCATACGACGCATAAGATCGGTCATTTTCTCATTTCTGGATTTATACTCGTCGATAAATCTATCAGTATCAATGAGAGGTTGGCCGGGGTTTGATATCTCAATACGATCACTGAAAATTTCAATCATGATAAAAGAATGAAAATCTTCAAGATCCTGATGTATCAGTGCGTTGGCAACAAGTTCGCGAATAGCAAGCTCGGGATACATACGAGTATCTTCTCTAAAAGCCTGACCGATGACTTCGTTTGCTGGTAACAGACCATTTATGTATTGGATAAGACCTTCAAAACCGACAGCATAGCCCTTAACGCCAATTTGTTCCCTCTCAGTTTCAATTTTGTTTGTTCCTTTATAAACGATAACTCGAGGAGTTTTTCTTTTAAGGTCTCCGAACAGGCTAAGGTCTTTAGCAAATAATAGAGCCCCAAGATTGGTAATACTCCAGAAAGAACCTTCTTTGGTGATTAACTGTTCTTCCTTGAATCGTTCGAGGACGTTTTCTCTGGTTGTAGGGTATGGAATATTTATCAGGTCAAAGTAGCTGTGCGTTTCAAGCAGGCTGACCACTTCATCGGCAGAAAGCTTTTCTTTGGCATTTCGCAAAAGGAAATCAGGCGAGCCCTCTGCAAAAATTTTGCGAAGCTGCTCTTCCGTCATGGGAGTAAGTCCCTCGCCTACTCGCATTAGGTAGGCTCCTTCATACGCGTAGGCAGTACCTCTCGGACGAGATGGAATAGAAAACGCCAGCACTCTTCCTTCAGGATGCCCGATGGCTTCTACATCGACTCTGAAGCGAAGCTTGTCAAAAATTTGTTTCTTTATCTTGCCAAGGTCGGGATATGCGTTTGTGCCTACAACTTTCCGAGGCGGCTGGTCTGTAACGCCAAGCAGTAGATTTCCTCCTCCCTCATTGGCAAGAGCAACGCAGTATTTAAACAGGTTAGTTGTGTCAAATTGTTCTTTAGACTTCTTGAATTCCAAATGTTCCGTTTCTTTTGGAAGAGTAAGCAGAACGTCTACGTCATGTGGGCGCATAGTTAACTCTCAGAAAACAAATTTTAGCGGATAAGCCTAAACCCTAAACACTTTCATGACTTCATCGCCGAGGTGGTTGATGACCTTGACGGCGATGGTGCCATTTGCAGGGCGAGGGAATGCGCGAGAGGTGGAACTGCACAGGCTTTCCCAGGTGTTCTTGTCGATCTCGGCCTTCAGGGAAGTCTTGAGGGCCTTGTAAGGATCGGAGCTGGCACCGAGGAAGTATGCCTGCCGCACGAAGAAGCTTTCTTCGTTGTAATCGGTATCCACGAACCAGCAGGCGATGCCGTCGGTGTTATCGGAGCGAATCTCGCCGGTGTTCGGATAGAATACATCCACACCGTTGAGCTGCACTTTGATATTTCCAGTTTTCTGACCGTTGGTGTCGGTTTCTTCGATGATGGAAATATCGGGTTCGCCGAACACCACGAAAAGGTTGCCCTTGCTGGTAGCCTTCAGGTCTTCGCTCATGTGCAGGTCAGCGTTCATGCGAGCCTTGAGAACAGGAACTCTGCCAAGTTTACCGAATTCAGTAGCGGCGGCTTCGTAGTTGAAGGCGCAGGCGATGAGCAGGTCGAAGCCAGCATCTGCTACTTCGCGGGCGGCCTGTACCAGATCCTGACGGCTGACGGTGCCGAACTCAGGGCCGATGAAGATGCCCGCTCGGCGCTCGACATCGCCTTCCATGTAGCGACCTTCAGCACAGATCATTTCACCGGGCCAAGGCGTCAGCGCGGTGAAGTCGATTTTGTCTTCCTTATGCGATTGCTGGACACCGGCAATTTTCAGGTTGTCCAGAATCATGGTCACGAAGTCGCGGCCATCGTCACCCGGCTTATCCGCAGCAGGATCGAGCAGTTCACCATCCGCGCCCACACCAAGGACGCGATGGGGAGAAAGGCTCTCTACAGTGAACGGACCGGCAACACGGACTTTATTCTTATCCTCATAGGGTTTATCGTAAAGGAACTCACATTCCGCAAGCGCAGAAATAGAAGCGTCTATCTCCTGCTGGCGTGCAATACGAGCTTTCCACCAGTCGCCATGGAGCAGGGCGGCTTCCTTTGGCCAACCTTCTTCCGCGTCACGAGGAATTTCCCACTCCTCCCAGGATTTGCCCAAGGTAGTGTTGAGCTGTTCACGCAGAGGTTCCAGCGTCCTTTGCCACTTATCATAAATGACGTCGATTTCGGTGTTATTGGCGATGGACTTCAGAGTGATGTGCGGAACGCGTTCGTACACAAAGCCGAGTTTGATATTATTGTACGTCGGCTCTGTGGAGACAGGACGCCTGCTGAGGTCGGCTTCCTTTATCTGGCCTTCCTGACTGTCTGCCATCAGGTAATAGGGATAACGCGCCCCCATGATTCTTGCGCGAGCAAGAGCCAGGGCGACACGAGAGGTGTCGATGGTTATCCAGCGACGTCCCCACTGTTCTGCGACATAGGCGGTTGTGCCAGAACCGCAGGTCGGATCGAGTACGAGGTCGCCAGGAGCAGAAGAAAGCATGATACATCGTTCAATAATTTTTTCATTTGTTTGAACGACATAAATCATATCATGAATTTTTCCGGCAGTATCTTCCCAAAGATTTGTTGTTTCGATGACCGGAAAATCTGACAGATAAAATCTAAAACCGCATCCTTCTTGCGTTTTTATTAACCTATTGGCCTTATTTAATCTGTCAATTTGCCCCTCTTCACCTCTCCAAACATATCCTCTTTTGGGAGTAATATTACTTCCATTAACATTTTTTGTAAAAATTCTTTCAGCATCATCACCTCTTTCAAGAACTTTATCGACCCTAAAAATATTAGCATTATTCGCAGTAGATATAATGTTTCTTTTTTCATCAGTTGTTAATGTACGAGTTTCTCCATTATGAAAATCCCCCCAAAGAGCCAACTTTTTGGGGTCTTCTGACGACCCCTCTATTCCGGTACGTCTAGAGTAAAGTTTATTTGCTTTTACCATGTTTATATTCTTACAGTACCAAAGAATATAGTTGAATGAATTTCTTATTATTTTTGCATTTGGTGTGCCTTTTTTCCACACTATAGTAGCACACTCATTATCTCGGCCAAAAACTTCGTCTAAAATATTTCGCACAAGATGAACATTTTCGTCAGCAATCTGAACAAAAATACTTCCCGAGTCCGTGAGTAAGTCACGAGAAACAAGGAATCTGTCTCTGAGGTAGCTCAAATAGGAGTGGATACCATCCTTCCAGGTGTCGCGGAAGGCTTTCACCTGTTCAGGTTCGCGAGTCATGTTGTCCAGCTTGCCGTCTTTGACATCGCGGCTGGTGGTGGACCACTGAAAGTTGCTGTTGAACTTGATGCCGTAGGGCGGATCCATGTAGATGCACTGGACCTGCCCGCGCATACCTTCGCGCTCGGCAAGGCTGGCCATGACCTGAAGCGAATCGCCAAGGATCATGCGGTTCGTCCAGTTCTGCTCGTGCTTGTAGAAATCTGTTTTGTCCACACCGGCAGGAACACCGTTGAAGTCCGAGAACAGGCTCAGCTTGCCCACAAGGGCGTTGCGCTCCTTGCGGCTTTCACGCATCAGGTCTTCGATGATGGTTTTAGGATGTACCTTCTCCTGAATATACAGAGGAGGTGCGGACACGGTCAGCGTGTCGTCGCCATCGTACTTGCCGCGCCAGATAAGCTGGGGGTCAAGGTCGGGATTGCGCTTCTCGTACTGAATATGAAGCGGCCTGCGGTCTTCGTCAGACATCATGGACTGATATTCCGCCGTGGGGATGTTGGCGCGCTTGGCGTCTGTATGCAGGATGGCTTCCACTTTCTTGGAAGAGGTCGTCTTAGCCATTGTTCTTTCTCCCGGCGTTTTCAATCATGGCATTGAACGCATCATTCAGTTTTTTATTAAAATCGGCTTCTATCTTGTACACTTCCTTCAATTCAAGGAAGTCCCATCTGCCGAACGATTTCAGATTGTTGACGCCAGGAATCCAGTATGTGTCCATGGTGGATTTCTTTTCCTTGGCGTTTTCTCCCCGATAGCCTTTGATTTCGACGACGAGATGCAGGAGGTCATCTTCTCCGTGGCCGTCGTCAACAAGGACAATGAAGTCGGGAATGTAGTGGTGCAGTTCACCAGCAAGCGTGTACGGTACTTCAAAACCAAGGTTTTGGTTCTTGACGTATGCCTTGACGCGAGGATGTGCTTCGGCCACACGGCAGAATTCCGCTTCCCAATCACTGTCGGTGATGACCCAATTGATATGGCATTTGCGGGGATCGGTCTTCCAGCGAGTCTTTTTGGAAGTCGTGAAATTGACGTGTCGAGTCGAGCCTTGCGGATTGTAGGAATCCAGAAGAGCTTTGACAGGCTTGTCTCCAGCACTAGCCCGAGTGATGGCTGCTTCGATACGGGAACAGGCGGTGTCCGCCAGGGCTTTGTAAAGAAGCTGAGCAGGTTTAGCTCCACCTTCGCAGATGAAATAGTTGTCGAACCATTCCTGGGTGATTTTTTTGAGCTGGCCAAAAAGGTACAGTTTGGGCTCTTCACCTGCATCTCGGAATTTTTCCATAAGAAGATGCTGGGTGAGGTGCATGAGAATCGTATTTACTCGAACATTGTCCAAGTCGAGCTTCAGATTTGCGCTTTCACCTATGATGCCGGCGTTCTGGGTCGTCGTGGCACCTACGATTTCAGGAGTCAGTTTGAATGTAGATTCTTCGTTGAAGTTGGCAAGAAGTCTGTCTTCGGGCAGTTCCTTTCTGTAGCCGACAACTCGAGGGAATACGATTTCCAGTTCATCGCGTTCAGGGCGAACGGCCTTGACCTGCACAGTCTCACGAGGTGGGGCAGGAGGTGCGATGACCGGCTTGGCCGTGAAGTCGAAGGGAATGCCCAGAATGTCGGAGTATTCGACGTTGAAGAGACCTTCTTCGTTGAGATCATAGGACTGGCGGCGCAGGGCACGACCGATGACCTGTTCGCACAGGAGCTGGGTGCCGAACGCTCGAATACCAAGAACGTGCGTGACAGTGTTGGCATCCCAGCCTTCCGTAAGCATGGAAACAGAAACGACACAGCGGATGCTTTCGCCAAGCTGTCCGTGCTTGCCAACGGTGTTCATGACTTCGCGGAGAATGGTAGCTTCGGAAAGCTCTCCTCCTCGCATGAGTTCTGCGGCCAGAGGGCCACCTCTCTGGAGAATCTCACGCTTGAAACGCGCAATCTCGTCCTTGGCTGCTTCGGCAAAGCCGGTATCCAAAGCATCTTCCGCTTCGAGCTGCTGAGAGTCGATAAGCAGAGTTCTGGGGCGTGCCAGAGGTTCCCCGTTGTCGTCAAAGTTACGGAACAGCGGCAGGCGGCCATTTTCGAGGAAATCGTTGCCATCTGCGGTCTTCCGGTAGAAGCCGGAAACGTAGTCGTAAACCAGCTTAGAGGTAGAAGTGTTATTGCAGACGATAATGAAGCAGGGCGGGACGGAAACCTTTTCCTTCTGCCACAGCTCAAAGACTTTCTCGTAATGCTTGTACAGCGCGTCCAGAGCGGTCTGGAGTTTCACCGGCAGCTTCAATGGGTCTAGCGAAGAGTTCTTGCCTTTCTTGGGCATATCTTTGCCGATATGCTTCCACAGCTCACGGAACATGGGCATCTCATTGCCCGGAATGTTGTCCGCAACAGGAACGCGGGGAAGTTTGACGATGCCGCATTCGATGGCGTCCATGAGAGAAAAGTCGCTCATGGTCCACGGGAAGAGAGTACCTTCTACGTAGCCGGAACCGCTCAGGAAGAACGGAGTGGCAGAAAGGTCAAACACTCGCAGGATACCGATTTTCTTTTGAAGGATTTCCAGACCGGAAATCCACAGGCGTGCGGCTTCTCGGTTGTTGTCTGCTTCTTTCTTGGCTTCCGTCTTTTCTGTTCCTTTGAGAGCCTTGAGCTGTTCGTCGAGAACTTCCTGCGAGTTCTGCTTTTCACGGTAGCAGTGATGGGCTTCGTCATTGATGACCATGACAGCCTTCAAGTTCATAAGCTCCGGCATGACACGCTGAAGCATCTCACCTTCAGTTTCCGTGGTAAGCAGCTCTTCATTGCTCCAGCCCTTGAGTGCAGAACGAGTGCCCTTGGAGAGCTCGATTTTCTCCCGGAGCTTGAAGGCGTGGTAGTTGGTGATGACGATGCGAGCCTGCTGAAGATCCTGAAGCATATCAGCGGGCACTAGTTCACGGCTGGCGTAGTAGGAATCTGGATCGTTGGGCTTGAGGACGCGAAGGCGGTCGCGGATGGTGATGCCAGGAGCAACGATGAGGAAGCCCTTGGTAAATTTTTTGCGGAGAGGATTGCGTACGGCGTTCAGCGTCTGCCATGCGATAAGCATAGCCATAACGGTCGTCTTACCAGCACCTGTAGCAAGCTTCAGAGCGAGGCGAGCAAGACCGGGGTTGGCTTCGTCGTTGCTTTCCTGCAGATGCTTGAGGTATTTTTCCTGGGCTTCTTTGAATTGAGGCGCAACTTCGGTCAGCCAGATCGCCGTTTCTACAGCCTCGACCTGACAGAAGAACGGACGGATACCGCTAAATTTGTGGGTACGCCAATGTGTGAGCAGACGAGCCGTTTCGGGAGTGACCTTCCATTGACTAGGGGGAAGCTCACGCCATTTTTTGACCTCGGCTCGAATGTTGTTGATAAGCGACTTGTGGTACTCCTGTTTGGATGTACTGATGCCTGTGGCGGTAGCGTCATCCATGAGGGAGAATTGCTTCTGACCTTGCTTTTTAGGAGTGGGAATAGGCGTGATAAAATCTGCCGGACGACGGAAGGGATTGATCTTCTGCGTGGGCTGACCGTCAGAAGCGAGTTCCCAATGTTTCAGCGGCTCCTCGTAGGGAGAGTTGAGAATTGGGTGGTCAAAGAAAGCATTTATGTCAGACGTGGGCATGGCGCTCATCACCTTTGGGGAAATTATAATCAGGTATATATTAGGTTGAAAAAAAAGCAAGTAAAAACAGTTAAAACCCATTGATAAGATTAGACTTTTGTTCGAGGAGTTATTTTTGGAGGTGCTTGTAATAATTAGGGTTTCCTTGTGCAAGACACATCAGGCAACAAACCTTGATGGGAGTCCAGAATACCGCATACATAATTGTTCCCAAGAGGACTTACCCTGTAGTCGCCACTTGTTGATTCTTGGTTTCTAACTTATTAAGAAAGAGGAATTGGAATAGCGTAACGGCAAAAACGGAGCTACCATGGCAGACTACATCTTGAAGCATTTCGACAGGGAGCTTATCCGGTTTTCCGCCAAGGATACCGGGGAGACTCCTGAAGTCTGCATCTCGCACATAGATCAGGAAGCTCTGCCGTTGATGCCGCTAGGTATGGATGTGACGGACAGTGGCCTTGCTCGCTGGCTGAAGCACAGGAAGATCCCCAAGAACAGAGCTTATATTCATTCGTTTCTGGCAAAGTCTGGCCTATCTGCAAATGGTACGATGGCGATTATCGAGGTCAGCAAGGGGCTTTCGCTCAACGACAGCTACTGGGTCGTGCGGGAAGGCTTCGAGAAGAGCTTCGACCAGTGCAATCTTTACGAAAACAAGTTCAGCGAGATTCTGGCCTCTATAGCTTTCACCGGCTATGGGAGTTCTGTGCGCTCTTCAGTGGCGTCGAGTCCTGAGTTTACCACGAACGGTATGCTGCCCAAGTGCTGGCGGCGTCAGTCTGGCAAGGTGTATTTGTATAAAGGTGGTACGGAGGGCGCGTCCAACACCGGCAACGAGCCTTATTCCGAGTTCTACGCTTGGCAGGTTGCCGAAGCCCTTGGCGTCACCGCTATCCCGTACACTATCGCTAAGTGGAAATCGAAGATCTGCTCCAAGTGTGAGCTTTTCACCAGTAAGGAATTGGCGTTTGTCCCTGTGGGCAATATCGTGAAGAGCGGTGGGATGCAGGCTGTTATCGAGTACTACAAATCGCTCGGGTCTGAGTACATGGATGCGCTGGAAGATATACTTGTCTTCGATGCCGTCATCGCCAATACCGACAGGCACTTTGGAAATTTTGGTTTCCTCGTAGATGCCAGGGCAAATACCCTGGCTGGTCCTGCTCCGCTGTTCGATCACGGCAACTCGCTGTTCAACTACGCCTCCCACATAGAAGTGGAGAACAAGCAGGTATTCTTTGAGTTCGCTGAAGCCCAGCGCCCCGTGTGCTACACCGACTTCTTTTCTGCGGCAATCCCCTGCGTGAAGCCGCGTCATCGTGAAGGCCTGCGGCATTTGCTTGAATTCAAGTTGAAGAGGCATCCTCGGTATAACCTTGAGACGAAGCGGATGAAACTTATCGAGATGGCTATACGGCAAAGAGCGGCTCGACTGCTTGAAGGGTAAGAGTTGTTGAGAGCGTGCTGAAAGTATGGCTTCTCGCTATCTATACTCCCACAGGAGTATAGTTTTCAGCCAAGAAGCTCTTCTATAGCTGGTGATGTTATCAAAATGCCAATTTGGAATCGGTCTCGGACGGCAGCTCTTTTTCCTCTATCAGCGCGTTGGTCTGAGCCTGTAGAAAAAAAGGATTTTTCTGAGTAAAGAATTTATTAAATCAGTTGGTTAACGAAAAGTCCGTCAAATCCATAATCTGATTGTGGATTTGACGGACT
>JAZQMJ010000121.1:0-1948 GCA_045543435.1 Mailhella sp. | reverse complement strand
GAGCGTCTGTTCGTGTCGAGCCACTGCGGGGCCGAGCTCACGAGCCGGAGCATGGCCGCCGGGTCCTGTCCGCTGTGCGAAGCGAGCTGGCACAGGAGGCCGAGGGCTTCGGCGTTGGGCCTGCTGTCCGGCACTATCTGGCCGAGGAGGCGGCCGGCCTCGGCGTTGAAGCAGGATTCCAGCTCCTTGAGGTCGCCGCCGATGACGCCCGCGCCCGCGAGCTGGACGAGCGTGTTCAGGGCACGTTCCCTGACTGCGGCGTCCGTGGAACTGATGTCGCGTATGGCCTGCGTCTTCAGGCGGCTTCCGGCAAGGACAGGCATGAACTGCGTCATGAGGCGGTCCAGCTTTTCCTGTGCGGGGGCATCGCTGAGGCTTATCCTGCGCAGGTCGGCCAGCCTGTCCGAGAGATGCCCGCGGCTGGCTATGGCGAGCTGATACTTCGCGCTCAGGGTGCTGAGTTCGCTGATGATGGCGGCGCTGAACTCAGAGTTGGAACTGCTGACCTGCCGGATGGCGTTTTCGACCTCTTCCAGCCTTTCTTCCAGATGCCGGGAGGAGAGGCCGGACATCTTTTCATCGCTTTCCCGCATATGGCGCGCGAACATGGCTTCCACGTCCTTGAGCCCGGGGAGCAGGGCCTTGGCGAAGGGGGCGTCGAAGGCCTCAAGGGTCGCGATGGAGTGTTTCAGCATCTGGATGTGGCGGATATCGTCAGCCGTCACGCCTCTGCCGGGCTGGGAAAGCTCTGCGCTGAGCTGGGCTTTGACGGCGTCGCAGGCCTTGAGCTGTATCTCGGCGATGTCGCCAAGGATGACGGCCAGGCCCGAAGGCTGGCCCGCAAGGGCGCAGAGGCATCGCGTGGCCTGGGTCAGAAGATCCATCCTGGTCGAGAGCGTGGAATCGCCGAGCAGGCTTTCGCCCTTGGCCGCGGTCAGGAGATTTTCGAGGCTCACGGCCAGCTCGTCCGGCAGATAGACAGGGGAGAAGCTGGTCTGCCCCGGAGCCTGGGCCTTTCGTTCGGCGGCCTCGCGCGAGGCGATGAACTGCTGGACGAGCTTTCCGACTTCGTCCAGCTTCTTTTCGGAAACGAGGAGGGAAAGGCGGCTCGAGGGCGCGATCACGCCCTGCTTCGGGTCGTCCAGATAGTTGATGGCTTTGCGGACGTCGATGCGGGGCAGGTCTTTCGGCAGGTCGGAAAGAGAGCCGGCATGCCTTTTCGAAACGATGAGGTACGCATCGCCGGGGGCGGCGGGGGCAGATCCGTTGACAGTCTGGCTCATGGCGCGTCCTTATTCGGCAGGTGTATCCAGAGGGGAGGCGGGAGCGAGGAGGTCGGGGAAGCGGGCGAAGACGGCGGCGAGGAGGTAGAGCGAGCCGCAGATGAGCACGGGGGCGTTCCCGGCGGCTTCGGCGGCGGAGGCGATGGCGGCGTCGAGGCTTTCAGCCGGGCGGGCCTGTTCGCCGAGCAGGGCGCAGAGCTCTTCCTTCGCGGCGGCGCGGGGATTGTCCTTTATCTCAGGCACGAAGACGGGCACGCCGCCCACGGCCTCGCGGAGCATGGCGGCGAGCTTTTCCGGGGCCTTGTCGCGCAGGCAGGAGAAGACGGCGGCTCCGGGGCGCAGGGCTTCGGGCACGGACTCGCCGTCGCCGAGGGCGGCAGCGAGGGCGGCCATGCCGTGCTGGTTGTGCGCGCCGTCCAGCCACAGGGCGGGGCGGCTCCCGGAGGCGGGGGCGTACTGCAGGCGGCCCGGGATGAAGGCTCGTTCGAGGCCTTCCAGTATGCTCTTCCTGTTCGTCTTCCAGCCGAAGCGGTGGCAGAGCAGTACCCATGCGAGCAGGGCCGTCTGGGCGTTCATGCGCTGGTGCGGGCCGTGCAGGCCGAGCTTCGCGCCTTCGGGAAGGATGGCGAGCTCGCGCAGTTCGGCCGGGATCGAGGCCCAGAGGG
>JAZQMJ010000120.1:0-1992 GCA_045543435.1 Mailhella sp. | reverse complement strand
CGACACCATCGAAGTCCAGGTGGAGATGACGCAGGAACTGTTCACCGATACCGTGCGCGGCATTGCCGTGCGCGCCCGCGAACTCACCGAAGGCCTGAAGTCCATGCTGAACATCAACGCCAAGGTGACCCTGCTCGAACCCAACACCCTGCCCCGCTCCGAAGGCAAGGCCAAGCGCGTCATCGACAAGCGCAAACTGCACGACTAGGAGGATGACACCATGGTGAAACAGCTCTCCATCTTCGTCCAGAATCGTTCCGGCAAGCTGGCCGCCTCCCTCGGCGTCCTGCGCGACAGCGGCATCGACGTCCGCGCCCTGACCATCGCCGACACGCCTGACTTCGGCATCCTGCGCCTGCTCGTGGACGACGCCGCCAAGGCCGAAGCGGTGCTGTCTGCTAGCGGCTTCCTCGTGCAGGCCACGGACGTGGTCGTCGTGCCCGTTCTCGACGAACGCGGCGGCCTGGCCTCCCTGCTCGAGCCCATGGCCGAAGCCGGCGTGAACATCGAGTACATGTACTCGCTCATCGCCCGCGACGCCAAGGACGCCTACATGGTCTTCCGCGTGGCCGACAACGCCGCCTTCCTCGCCATGCTCAAGGAAAAGGGCTTCCGCTATGCTACGCCCGAAGAACTGGGCATAAAGTAAGACTGGTCTAACAAAAAAATAAAAGGGAGGGCTCAACGCTCTCCCTTTTTTTATGCCGTCTTCCCGCTCCCTCTTGCTTTCCCAGAGGGAACATCATACTTATACGAAAACGCTAACGCCTCTTCATTTTCCAAGGAGACTCGTATGGAATTCCTCAACTCCGGCATCATCACCATCATCGCCGCCTGCTGTATCTTTGCCGGGGTGAAAGCTCTCATCGACTGGCTTGGAACGAAGCGCGAAGGCGAACGCAAGCACCTCATCGTCCTCTTTTCCGTGCTCTTCGCCGTGAACCTCGCCGTTCTCTGGTTCGTTTCCCGATAAGGCCCTTTCTCCAGAGCATAAGAAAAGGCTGTGACTCCGAAATTCCGGGGCCACAGCCTTTTTCTATGCATATGATGATGTGTGGACGCTACGCCAGCTCCATGCCGTGGAAGGCACGGGCCTTCGCGTCTATGCGGCGCAGATGGTTGTTGAGCTGGAGCACGCAGCCGGGGCATTCCGCCACCACGACTTCCGCTCCGCTCTTCACCACGGCGCGGGCGCGGGCCTCGCCGAGCTTGTCGGCAAGGGCGGCGTTCTTGAGGCTGGAAATACCGCCGCCGCCACAGCAGGAGCCGGGTTCGGGCAGGTCCACCAGCCGTATCCACGGCTTCGAGGCCAGCTGGGCGCGCAGGGAACGCCCGGCCTGCGGGTCGAGCCGGAAATGGCAGGGGTCGTGCACGGCCACGATGAGCGGGTCTTCCGCCATCACGGGGCGGCCTTCGCGCAGGGCGAGAACAGCCTCGGGAAGGACGGGAGTTCCGTCAGTCCGCGCCTTTTCGTCGTGCTTCCTGAGGAAGACGGCGGCATCCATGATGCGGGGGGAAAGCACGGCTCCGGCGTCCCGGTACTCTCGGGCCAGCGTGCGGTGGCAGGTGGCGCAGAGCGTGAGCACGGGCATGTCGCCGCAGGCGGCGAAGACTTCGGCATTATGCGCCTGCGCCTTGCGGAAGGCCTCGCCGAAGCCGGAGAGCTGGGCGGGCGCACCGCAGCAGGACTGGGCGCGGGGGATGAAGACGGCGTAGCCGCGCGAGGTGAGCGCATCCACGAGGCGCAGGGCGGCCTGCACGTTCACGAGCCCGGCGAAACAGCCGGTGAACAGCGCGACTTCGCCGCAGAGCGTGACATGGTCCGGCGGCATGACGCGTTCCGGGAGCAGGTCGGCAAGGGAACGCGGGGCCAGATCCGGCAGACTGCGCTTGCCCGCGAAGCCGCAGAGGGCGTCGGGCAGGTGGCGTATGCTCCCGCCCTTGTCGCGCGGGAACATCTTCTGGAACAGCGAGCCCAGGCGCACGAACTTC
>JAZQMJ010000119.1:0-1777 GCA_045543435.1 Mailhella sp. | reverse complement strand
AGCTGGCTCAGTTCGGCCACGGAAGCATGGAGCAGGCGGGGATGAGCCATGGAGACCAGAGCCCCCGCTTCTTTGAGGAGGCGGATGGCCGTTTCCGGGCTCATGAGTTCGCGCGGTTCGTAGGCGGTGCATCCTTCGCCGAGATACAGGCGGAAGGCTTCCTTCCTATCCTTCACCACGCCGAGTCGGCAGAGCAGTTCTGCAAAATGCGGGCGTCCGACCACCCTGCCTCCGGCAAGCTCTGCGGCGGCCTCATAGCTCACATCGAATCCGAGCTTCTGGAGTTTTTCCGCCATGCTGAGATTGCGGCTGAGCCGCTTGGCTCGTACGTCCTCCAGGGCTTTTTCGAGAGTGGCCGTCCGGCTGGCATCGCGCGGTATCCAGAGTCCCAGGAAATGCGCCTCGCCCCACGGCGTCTCGGTGCTTATCTCACAGCCGCGCACGAAGATGATGCCTTTTTCCCGGGCCGTGTCTTCAGCGGCATCAAGGCCGTCCAGAGTATCGTGGTCGGTAAGGGCTATGGCGTCGAGGCCGAGTTCCGCCGCCTTATGGACGATGGCGGAAGGGCTGTCCGTGCCGTCGGAAGCAGTGCTGTGGATGTGGAGGTCGATGCAGGGGATGTTCATGCCTCTAAGATAGTCTGCTCTGCGGAGCTGTCAATCTCTCCAATCTAAGGGCGTTGACGAAAGCGTTTTATGGGGTACGCTGGAGGCAAGACTTTTTTCAGGAGAGAACATGCCCTATTCCCAGCCTGCTTGCGAGGTGAAGCGATGAAGGAGCCCTTGAAGGATTTCATGCTGGCGGACGGTCCGCTGTTCCGTCCGTCCTTCTATACCACGGCTATGGCCTACGACAGGCGGGAGCGTGAGCCTTTCCCCCCGGTCAATATCTATTACTGGGGCGGGCTGGTCCTCGTTCAGGCTCTCCTCCCCGGGCTTGGAACGGGAGACGTAGGCGTGCGCATGGAGGAGGGAAAGCTCATCATAGAAGGCGCCGTGCCTCGCCGCGAAGGCCGCTACTATCACGAGGAACGCTATACCGGACCTTTCTGCCGCAAGCTGTCCCTTGGTGTGGAAGTAGCTGAGAAAATGCGGGTCAGCGTGCAGGACGGCATCTTGCACGTCATACTGCGCAGGAGGAAGGAAGCATGAGAAGTTCGCATTATCCCACAGTGCGCCCTGCGGCCGACATCATGGAAGCGGAAGACGGCGTGCAGATAGTAGCCAATATGCCCGGCGTTCGGGCAGAAGACCTTTACCTTGCACTGGATGGGCGTGAACTGCGCATACGGGCGAGTTCACACTGCCCTAGCCCTGAGGCCGGGAGCAAAGATCTGCGCAACCTTGAGTTCGGCAATGTGGAATACGAACTGGACATCGCCATGGATGCCCCTCTTTCCGCTCCTCCTCTCGTTTCGCTGGAACGAGGAGTCCTGTCGCTATGCCTGCCGCCTGCAAGCAGAGGGAAAGTACGCTTCGTATAGGTTCAGCGTTCCAGAGCCTTGCGGAAGGCTTCGGGCTCCAGCGTCATGATGAGAGCGTCCTCGCCATCGGAATAATAGCGTTTTCTCATGCCGGCTTCGAGGAAGCCCAGGCCGGAATACAGGGCGCGCGCCGGAGCATTTCCTACGCGCACTTCGAGCACGCCGTTTTCCCAGCCTTCGGCTTCAAGCCCGCGCCGTTCGCGGTGGCGGCCTTCCAGCGTATCCGCAAGGGCATGGGCCATGAGCGGTCGGGAAAGGCCTTTGCCGCGCTCATCGGGATGTACAGCCATGTTC
>JAZQMJ010000118.1:0-2564 GCA_045543435.1 Mailhella sp. | reverse complement strand
CCTGGAACTCGGCGTAGAAGAGAGCAGACTGCTGGTCCCCGTCCCTCTTCCGAACATCCGCCTTTCTGCGGCCTGCATTGCCGAAGCCGCGCTCATCGTCGGCAACTGCTCTTCTCCCCGCCATATGGCCGCCGCCGTGGGCACGCCGAGCGTCGTCATCCCCGGAGCTTCGGGAACGGCGTGGCGCTACCCTTCCCCCCTGCACGAAGAACTGCGCCCCGCACTGCCCTGCCAGCCCTGCGACAAGGTAGATTGCGACGACCTCCAGTGCCTCCTGCAGGTCACGCCCCAGATGGTCTTCGACAAAGCTCTCCAGCTTATGAAAAAATAAGTTTCTCCCAACAGAAAAAGCCCGCTCTTCGGAACGGGCTTTTTCTTTCATTCTGAGTATCGAGCATCACTCGGCAGGAGCAAGCATGACTGCGGCACGGCTCCTGAGGTCGCCAGCCATGCGGCGGCAGATGCTGGCGGCAGATGCCGAAGCTTCGCCCGAGGCATTGCGCCGGGCCAGCCATTCCGCAAGGAAGACGAGATCGGCATCGGAAAGCGTCGGGCCGGAGGCTTTCTGGCGCAAGGCGCTGGCCGCGGCAAGCCGGGCGCTTTCCTCACGGGCATTGGATTCGCTGGCCGTACGCGCGCTCTGCGCCATGCGTTCGCTCTGCTCAGCCATGATATCCTTCCGGCCAGTCTCTCTGGCTTCGGCATGGGCGGCATAAGCCTTGGCGAACGCCTCGCTGGCGGCATCCTCGCTGGCGGCGGCCTTGCGGATAGGCTTCACGAGAGCCTTGATATCCGTACGGGAAGCGGCGTCGAGGGCGGAGGCAGTACGCTCCAGGAGTTCTGCGTAAGCCTTGAACATGCCCGAGGTCTGTTCCGGGCTGAAGGCGCGGCGTCCGTCTCTGGCCTCGGCTTCGAGTTCATCTATGAAGCGCGGGCCGTACATGCGGTAAAGAGCCTCGAGCATGCCGGGCGAATAGACATAGCGAAGTATGGAGGCGCGCCCCTTGAGCGTGTCGCTCTCGACACTGCGGAGCAGGGAAGAACTGCTGTACCGGGCATTGGCCGAACGCAGGCTCACGGAACTGCGGCCCTTTCCCTCCCCCTTGGCAGGGGGCGTGTAGCTGGCCACGAGCCACCCGGCAAGATCGCCTGCGAAGCGGCGCGTGACCACAGGGTCCTGCCTTTCCTCGACAGGCTTCGCTTCGCTCTGGGTAAGGCTTCCGCCCGCGCTGTCGCCGCCAGCCATAGGTTCATCCTTGGAGGCGAGGGCCTCATCGACACGGGCCTCGACTTTTTCCTCCTGCGTGAGTACGGGCTGACGCGGACCGCTGTTCAGAGAAGCGGCGACCTGATGGGCCGAACTCTCCGCGACTACAGGCTTCTCCTCCTCGACAGCCGCCTTCACCGCGGCCGCAGGCTTTTCCGCCTCGACAGCCGCTTTCATCACAGCCGCAGGCTTTTCCGCCTCGGCCAGGACGGCGACGGCGGTCTTCTGCGGCTCTGCGCCGCTGTTCAGGTAGAACCATGCGCCAGCACCGGCGCAAAGCAGAAGCACGGCACCTGCGGCCAGCCTGCTGGAAGAACGTGGAGTTTCGGACATCGCCATTCCCTGTCATGCCCGGGCCTGGCCCGAGCAGTTGAGGCTCTGATAAATTTACACTTTCCGTTTTTTAGCGTATTCCTCTCTTTCTGTGAAGTGTACAGCCCTGCCGCGCATGCAGAAATCCCCGCTGGATACATGTTTTTTCGAGGTCTTCCATGAAATGCACCCGCTGCAAAGCCACTGCCGTCGTCGCCCTGCCCAGCCATAATGCCGCGTTCTGCCCCGAATGCTTCCTCGACTTCTTCTCCAAGCAGGTGGACAAGGGCATTCGCGAACATGGCCTGATGACGAAGCAGGACAAGGTCCTCGTGGCTCTCTCCGGCGGCAAGGACTCGCTGGCCCTCATGCTCGAGCTGGGCCGCCAGGGCTACGATGTCACGGGCCTGCACGTCGACCTCGGCATTCCGGAATCCTCCCCGGCCGCCCGCGGCGTGGTGGAACGCTTCTGCGAGAAGTACGGCTTCCCGCTCATCGTGCGCGACATGGTGAAGGAAGGCCTGCCCATCCCCGAAGTGAAGGCCAAGCTCCGCCGCCCCATCTGCTCCGCCTGCGGCAAGATCAAGCGCTACTTCTTCAACCAGACCGCCCGCGAGCAGGGCTTCACCGTGCTTGCCACCGGCCATAACCTCGACGACGAAGTGGCCCGCCTCACCAGCAATACCCTGCGCTGGGACAGCGCCTACCTCAGCGACCAGGGCCCTGTTCTGGAAGATGAGGACGGCTTCGCCAAGAAGGTGAAGCCCTTCTGGCGCGTCACGGAATTCGAGACCGCGAACTACGCCTTCCTCATGGGCATAGAGAACCACTACGCCCCCTGCCCCTACAGCAGCGGCGCCAGCTTCTCCACCCTGAAGAGCCTGTGGCTGGAGCTTGAAGACAAGATGCCCGGCCGCAAGATGGACTTCTACCACGGCTTCCTCGAGCGCGGCAAACCCGCCTTCCAGCAGACCGAAAAGCAGGA
>JAZQMJ010000117.1:0-7495 GCA_045543435.1 Mailhella sp. | reverse complement strand
GTGAAGCCGTTGGTCATGCCCAGCGAGATGATGGCGGGCGGGATGGCGCCGATGACCATGCCGTCGAGCACGCCGGCGAAGTGCTGGCGTATGCGGCCTGCCACGGAAGCGGCGTCCGTGCCGGGGGCTGTGCGGTACTTGTAGTCCCTGAGCTTGATGAAGCCCATGCCTGCGCTTTCCGAAACGCCGGCCATGCTGTAGCCGGCCACGTAGAAGTAGGATTCCACCACGTCCTTTTCATCGTTCAGCGCGTAGTTGGCTATCTGCTGGAACTGGTCGGTGGTCTGCTTCACAGTGGAGTTCGGGGGCAGGTTCACGAGGGTGATGATGGCACCCTGGTCTTCCGTGGGCAGGAAGGAGGAGGGCAGATCCTTGTAGACCACGCCGAGCACGCCGAGCAGAGCCAGATAGATGACCATGAGGCGGCCGCCGCGCAGGGCGAGCTTATGCACGCCGCTGGCGTAGCGCACCTGATTCTTATTGAAGATGCGGTTGAACCAGCCGAAGAAGCCGTGCTGTGCGCCCTGAGAATGCTCTTTGAGCATACTGGCGCAGAGCGACGGGGTAAGGATGAGGGCCACCAGCACCGAGAGCGTCATGGCAGACACGATGGTCACGGAGAACTGGCGGTAGATGACGCCCGTGGAGCCGGACATGAAGGCCATGGGCAGGAACACGGCGGAAAGCACCACGCCGATGCCGATGAGGGAGGAGCTGATCTGGTCCATGGACTTTTCCGTGGCCGTCACAGGTTCGAGATGTTCTTCCTGTATGAGGCGTTCCACGTTCTCGACCACGACGATGGCGTCGTCCACCAGGAGGCCGATGGCTAGCACCATGGCGAACAGCGTGAGCGTATTGATGCTGTAGCCGAAGGTGAGGAGCACGCCCAGCGTGCCCAGCAGAACGACGGGCACGGCGATGGTGGGGATGATGGTGGCGCGGAAGCTCTGCAGGAAGAGCAGCATGACGAGGAAGACCAGCACGATGGCTTCGACCAGCGTCTTCACCACGGACTTGATGGAGGCGATGACGGGGGGAGTGGTATCGAAGGCAAGCTGGTAGGCCATGCCGTCGGGGAAGTACTTGGCGAGCTCGTCGAGCTTGTTCACCACGAGTTCAGCCGTGGCGAGGCCGTTGGCGCCGGGGGCGAGGGTGATGCCCATGCCGGAGGAAGGATGGCCGTTGAAGCGGGACTCGATGCCTTCCATTTCCGTACCCACGGCTACGCGGGCCACGTCGCGCACATGGACGCGTTCGCCGCTCTCGGTGACCTTGAGGAGGACGTTCTCGAAGTCTTCCGTGCCGGTGAGCAGGCTCTGGGCCTTGATGATGACGTTCAGGACGTGGTCGTTCTTGCCGCCGATGAGGTTGGCGCCGAGCTGGCCGGCCGTCACTTCGGCGTTCTGGGCGCTGATGGCCGCGCGAACGTCGGAGGGGGTGAGGCGGTACTTGGCGAGCTTGTCGGCATCCATCCAGATGCGCATGACGTACTTGCCGCCGAAGACGTTGACTGTGCCCACGCCTTCGGTACGGCTTATCTCGTCCTTGATGTTGGTGGAGATGTAGTCCGCAAGGTCGATGTTGGACATGGAATCGTCGGGCGAGTAGAGCGCGACGACCATGAACATGTTGTCGTTGCCCTTGGAGACTTCCACGCCCTGCGCCATGACGGCGGCGGGAAGCTGGGACTGCACCTGCTGCACCTTGTTCTGCACCTGCATGTGGGCGACGTCGGGGTCGGTGCCCACGTCGAAGGTGAGGGTGATGGTACACATGCCCGAAGAGTCGGACTTGGAGCGCATGTACACCATGTTGTCGATGCCGGTCATGTTCTGTTCGATGACCTGCGTGACAGTCTGGTCCACAGTGGTGGGGGAAGCACCGGCATATCGCGTCCTGATCTGGATGGAGGGCGAAGCCACCTCAGGATACTGCGAGATAGGCAGGGTGAAGATGGCCAGCACACCGAAGAGCATGGTGACGATGGCCAGCACCCATGCGAAGATGGGGTGATGGATAAAGAAACGTGCCATTACATCTTACCTTCAAAAGCCTTCTTGGCTTCCTCGTGGGAAATCTCCTGCACGGGGGCGCCGGCGCGCACGTTGTTCACGCCGTTGAGGATGATCTTTTCGCCTATCTTGAGGCCTTCGGTCACGTACCAGTCGTTGCCGATGGCATGGCTCACCTTGATGAAGCGGCGTTCGGCCTTGCCGTCCTTGCCGATGAGATAGACGTAGGTGGAACCCTTGGCGTCGCGGAGCACGGCCTTCTGCGGGGCGAGTATGCCGTTCGCGTCCTCGCCGAGGATGACGCGGGTGCGCACGAAGAGGCCGGGCAGGAGCTGGCGGTCGGGGTTGGGGAATTCGGCACGGAGCAGGATGGTGTTGGTGCTTTCGTTGACGTCCACGCCGGTGAAGTTCAGGTGGCCCACGGCGGGATAGACGGAGCCGTCATGCATGGTGAGCGTGGCCTTGATGCGGGAAGGATTGATATCCTTCACCTTTCCGTGCTTGCCGAGCTGCTTCTGCAGGGAATACAGGTCGTCGGAAGACTGGGAAAGCTCCACATAGATGGGGTCGGTCTGGTGGATGGTGGCCAGAGCCTGGGGCTGGCCCACGGAGAGGAGCGCGCCCACGGTGACGGAGCTCTTGGTGATGAAGCCGCTGATGGGGGCCTTCACTTCGGAGCGTTCGAGGTTGATCTCGGCGGACTTCACAGCGGCCTTGCCGGCCTTGACGGCGGCCTCGGCCTGCTTGAGGGCGGCCTTCACGTCGTCGTAGTCCTGCTGGCTCACAGACTTGGACTTGTACATGCTGGAGATGCGCTGTTCGCGGAGCTTGGTCACGGAGAGGTTGGCTTCGGCGCTGGCGAGCTGGGCGCGGGCGCTGTCGAGCGCGGCGCGGTAGATGTCGGGCTCGATGCGGTAGAGTACGTCGCCGGCCTTCACATAGGAGCCTTCGGTGAAGCAGCGTTCACGCAGTATGCCGTTCACTTCGGGGCGCACTTCAGCCCAGCGGTAGGAGGTGGTGCGGCCGGTGAGCTCGCGTTCGATGTCCACGCGGTGGGGAGTCATCTCCACAGTGGTCACGCGAACGACGCGGTTCATCATGGCGGCGGCAGGGTTGGCGGCATCTTTCTTACCGAACAGGCCGCTGATCTGATCGCAGCCGCCAAGCATGAGGGGAAGCGCCAGAAGCAGGGGCGCAATCATAGGAAGTCTGGCCATTATAGATACTCCTTGGAAACCAGAGAAAGAGGAAAGGCAGGTTTATTCCTGCCAGCCGCCGCCAAGGGCGAGGCAGACCCTGGCAATGCTGGCGAGGTGCTGGGCGTGGGCGGCGGCGAGGGCCTGCTGGGCGCTGAAGAGATTGCTCTCGGTAGTCAGCAGTTCCAGATAGGAGGCGAAGCCGTTGTCGTAGCGGGTGCGGGCATGGCCGAGGGCGGCATCGAGGTATTCCACCTGCTTGCCGAGGGCCTTGACAGAATTGGCGTATTCCAGCTGGGAAACGAGGGAATCGCGCACGTCCTTGAAGGCGTTCAGGACAGTGAGCTCATAGGTGGCGATGGCGGCCTTCTTCTCGGCTTCCACCATGGTCACGCCGCGCTTGATGGTCCAGAAGTTCAGCGGCAGGGTCACACCGCCGGAAAGGGCGGCGTAGTGGTTGGAACTGCGCAGGAGCTCGTTCAGCTCGATGCTGGAAGAGCCGAGCAGGCCGGTGAGAGAGAAGGAGGGGAAGAAGGCGGCGCGGGCCACGCCGATATCGTAGTTGGCGGCCATGAGGTTGGCTTCGGCCTGGCGGATATCGGGACGCTTCTCAAGGATGTCGGAAGGGATGCCGGAAGGCAGGACAGGCGTGCTGGCCAGGGAGGCCATGAGGGAGCCGGGGGCCTTTATCTTCACGCCGGGGAGTATCTCGGCAGGGGAGCGGCCGAGGGGCGTGGCGAGGGAGGGGGGGGGGGCGTTCTTGGCGATGCGGGCCGAGGCGAGGGCGTTGCGGGCCGTTTCCACGTTGGCCTTGATGCTCAGGATGTCGAGGTCGCTTATCTGGCCGTTGTCGAAGCGGTTCTGGTAGATCTTGAGTGAGTCCTCGCGGTTTTTCAGCACGGACTGGGCCAGCTCTTCCTGCCAGGTGTAGGCGGAAAGCCAGAAATAGGATTCCACAGTGCCTGCGGCCACAGTGAGGATGACGTTGTCGCGCGCGGCTTCGGTAGCCACGAAGTCCATGCGGGCGGACTCTGCGGCGTTCCAGTAGCGGCCCCAGAAGTCGAGGGTCCAGCTGGCGGCAAGGGCTCCGGAGAAGGAGTTGGCGAAACGCTTCTGGTTCTGCTTATTATAGATGACGCCGGACTCATGGCGAGTGCCGGTGCGGCCGCCGTCGGCAGAAGCGGCGGCGGTGGGGAGCAGGGCGTCGCGGGCCACGCCGAAGCCGGCCTGGGCCTGCTCGACGCGGGCCATGGCCTGGGCGATGTTCTTGTTGCTGGCGAGGGCCTCTTCGACGAGGGCGTTCAGCGTAGGATCGCCGAAGCGTTCCCACCATTTGCTCTGCAGGGCCTGGGACTGAGAGGCTTCCCACGTCTGGGGCATCTCCATCTCAGGTCTTTTGTACTCAGGGGCGAAGCTGCAGCCGGTGCTCATGGCCAGGATGAGGGCCGGAGCGATAAAGGACAGTATACTGCGCATGCGTAAACTCCTGTACCCCTCCTGACGGCATCAGGAGGGGTAAGGCAAAAGGTTTCGTAACACCGTGTGTATATGGAAAGAGCAATCTTTCCTGCTGGCTATGGGCCGCAGGGGACAATGCTCCAATCATTTCACTGTGTGGACATACCGCATATTTTCTGTTATAAAAAATGAGAAACCATCAGGAAAATGATAGATAAAGGAAGGAGCATGCGCTCATGAACTGGACCATAGAACAGCTTCGCGCCTTCGTTGCTGCGGCGGAAAAAGGATCGTTCTCGGCGGCGGCCCGCTCGCTTGGCAGGGCTCAGTCCGTCGTGAGTACGCATATCGCCATGCTGGAGGACATACTCGGTGTGGAGCTCTTCGACAGGAGTTCCCGTTCTCCCGTACTCTCCGAGGCCGGGCGCGACCTTCTGCCGGAAGCCAACGCCGTACTGCGCCAGAGCCATCGCTTCGATTCCTGCGCCATGGCCCAGTTCAAGGGCGAGGCCGTGAAGCTGAACATCGCCATTGGCCATAGCGTTTCCTTCCAGAGCATCTCCGAGACCATCGCCGCGCTGTCGAGCCGTTTTCCCTTCGTTTCCGGCTCCGTGCATATCGAATCGCGCGATGACGTGTGGAAGCATGTGCAGGAAGGCGAGGCGCAGATAGGCATAGTCATGGGCGAAATGCCCGAACTGAAGAACAGCTGCGAGATGCTCTGCCTCGGCCAGATACGCTACTGCATCGTTGCTTCGCGCAATTCCCCGCTTGCCGAGATGGCTTCGGTCTCCGATCAGGATCTGGCCCAGTATCCGCAGATAGTCTTCAACAGGAGCGTGGAGCAGAGCCGCATACTTTCTTCCCAGTGCTGGGAGGTGAACGACGTGTTCATGGCCATGTACTGGGCGGCTCTGGGCATAGGCTGGACGGCTGTCCCGCAGGGGCTTGCCCGGCGCATACAGCAGGAGGGCACCATGAAGGATCTGGCCATACTCAACCTGGAACTTCTGGACCTCACGGCGGCCAACATCTATCTGGTATGGAACGTGAGCTTTTCCCGGCGCGACGTGCTGGCTGTTTTTCGCGACGACCTCAAGGAGCGGTATCGGCGCCTTTTTGCGGCGGGGGACAATTTTTACTGATCCGTGCCCGGTGAGCGTTTTGTATAAGGACGGATCGCCCGTTTCAAAGGAAGCCTGCGTTTTTGCAGGCTTTTTTTGTATCTGTATTTTGGGGTGTCTAAAAAATATATCGAAAATAATAAAAATATCATTTACAAAATGTGATTTTTAATAATTATATGTTTACCTATAATTTGAAAAAGAATTATTGGCGAGTGAGGTCCAGATGATTGTGGATGAATTTTCTTTGCTGATCCAGGATGTTGTGATGTCAGACCCTGCCAGCCTGCACAAGCTGGCTCGGAACGCTGGCAAAAAGTGTTCCACGCTTATCCGGGAGGCGAATCCATACGACAGCGGCGCAAAGATGGGCGTCGATACCTTGCTGAAAGTCATGGAAAGCAGCGGAGATGTCCGCCCTCTGTACTATATGGCCCGGAAAATGGGGCTTGAGCTGAGGAAAGAGCCGTGATCCCTCATGGATGGGCGACGCGGCGGCCTGTGACGTAGTGGTCCTTCCAATATTCCTGCTGCAGGGAGTCGATGCGCACGCGCGTTCTCGGCTTGGGGCTGTGTACGAAACGCCCCTGCCCGAGGTAGATGCCCGTGTGGTATCCCGTCCACGAGGTCTTGAAGACTACGATGTCGCCCGGGCGGAGGGCAGAACGTTCGATGCTCTGTCCGGCTTTTGCCTGGTCGCGCGTCATGCGGGGCACGTTCACGCCGTTCTGCGCGCAGGCCCAGTACACGAGGCCGGAGCAGTCGAATCCGCTCCGGGGAGATACGCCTCCCCTGACGTAGGGCTTTCCCAGCTGACTGCGGGCCGCGGCGGCTATGGCGGCTCCGGCTCCCGGGGTATGGCAGACATAGTGGGGGCTGGTATGGCTTTTTCCGCATGCCGCAAGGAACATGAGGGAAAGGACGAGCAGGGCGTGCAGGAAAAAGCGGGGCAGAGTGAGGTGCGTGCGTGATTTTTTCATGGGCGAGAGCATACACGTTCCGGGCAGGAAGGAACAGCCTGTTATAGCGCAGGGCAGGGCGTTAGTCGGTGTGGAACATAAGTTTCAATATCACTCATAGCAAATAATATGCGCATGTCTTCAAATGCCATGCATCATTTATGGGCATTTTATTGTAACTGGTTCAAGGTATTATTTTTTTTATGCTTTTCTTGACTCGATATTTCAAAAGTGCAATATACTGAAATCAGGTGTTCTGCACTTTACGAGTGAAAGCATTGGATTATATTGGCGAGATTTTGCTTTCATCAATGCAAGGAGGCTTTTTTATGGTTTCTGAACTTTCCAGCCTTATCCACAACCTCGTTCTGGACAATCCCGTCCCTGCCAAAGATCTGGCCAAGGCCATCGGCAAGCCGTATTCCACGCTCCTGCGCGAGGTCAATCCGTATGATGCCGGAGCCAAGCTTGGCGCGGAGACTCTGCTTCAGATCATGATGCAGACCGGCGATGCCAAGCCGCTGGAGTATATGGCGGGCAAGCTCGGCTATACGCTGGTGGCGAGCAGGGGCGACGTGCCTCAGGTCACGCCCGGCGCGTTCCAGGCCTCCGGGGCTTTGCCTTCCGTGTCGCCTGCTTTTGAAGAAAAGAGTTCTGCCGAAAAAGCCAAGATGGCCTGAGCTGGTAGTACAGGCTGAGCAGGTGGGATAAGAAGGGCGAGAGCGGTGTGCCGCTTTCGCCTT
>JAZQMJ010000116.1:0-2929 GCA_045543435.1 Mailhella sp. | reverse complement strand
GAACTCAAGCTCGGCCAGCCCATACTCGAATATGTGCCCGAGCATATGTCCAAGGCCGGCACTCCCACCATGGGCGGCCTGCTCATCATGGCCGGCGCCCTGCTCTCCACCCTGCTCTGGGCCGACCTCGCCAACGTCTATGTCTGGCTCACCATGTTCGTGTTCGCGGGCTTCGGCGTGGTCGGCTTCGTGGACGACTACTCCAAGATAAGCCGCCACACCAACCAGGGCCTCACCCCCAGGGCCAAGATGCTGGGCCTGCTCATCGTCTCGGTCATCGCCATCGGCCTGCTCCTGCTCCAGCCTGCCTATTCCAGCAAGCTCTCGGTGCCCTTCTTCAAGGAATTCATGCCCGACCTCGGCCTCTTCTACCTCGTCTTCGCCGTGGTCGTGCTCATCGCCACCTCCAACGCCGTGAACCTCACCGACGGCCTCGACGGCCTCGCCATCATGCCCGTGGTGCTCTGCGTCATGGTCTATGCCGTCTATATCTACGTTGCCGGCCACGCCTCCTTCGCCCAGTACCTGCAGGTGCAGGCCGTGCCCGGCGTGGGCGAAGTGACGGTGTTCTGCTGCGCCCTCATGGGTGCCGGCCTCGGCTTCCTGTGGTTCAACTGCTACCCCGCCCAGGTCTTCATGGGCGACGTGGGCGCGCTTTCCCTCGGCGGCGTGCTGGGCTTCCTCGCCGTTCTGTGCAAGCAGGAACTCATGCTCATCGTGGCAGGCGGCGTCTTCGTGCTGGAAACCGTTTCCGTCATCATGCAGGTCGGCTTCTTCAAGGCCACCCACGGCAAACGCCTCTTCCGCATGACCCCGCTCCATCATCACTTCCAGAAAGGCGCGCATCCCCTGCCGGAATCCAAGATCATCGTGCGCTTCTGGATAGTCTCCGTCCTTCTGGCCATCGCTTCCCTTTCCGTCCTCAAACTGCGCTGAGGCAAACGCCATGTCCTTCGAACTCACTGATCGCCGCATAGCCGTCATCGGCGCTGGCCGCAGCGGCCGTGCCGCCCTCCGTCTCCTGCACGCCCTCGGGGCCGACGTGCGCCTGCTGGAAAAGTCCCCCGAGGCCATGCCTGAAGACTTCGCCTCCTGGCTCGAAGCCTCGGGCATAGCGGTCTTCGGCGGCGAGCATCAGCCTGAGCATTTCGAAGGCGTGGACCTCGTCATCCCCAGCCCGGGCGCGGCCAAAGCCAACATCGAGCCCGTGCTCCCCGTGCGTGCAGACGGCTCCAAGGCCGAGATCATGGCTGAAACGGAAATGGCCTGGCGTCTGCTCGAAGGCGAGCCCGTCATCGGCATCACGGGCACCAGCGGCAAGACCACGACCACCAGCCTCTGCTCCGCCATGCTCGAAGCCCACGGCCTGCGCGTGTTCACGGGCGGCAACATCGGCGTTCCGCTCTCGGAATATGTGCTTGCCCGCCTCGAAGGTGCGGAAAAGGCCGACGTGGTGGTGCTGGAACTCTCCAGCTTCCAGCTCCAGACCTGCTCCACCCTGCGCCCCCGCGTGGGCATGCTGCTCAACGTTTCCGAGAACCACCTCGACTTCCATAAGGACATGGCCGAGTACACCGAAGCCAAGATGCAGCTCTTCGCCTGCCAGACTTCGGACGACATCGCCATCCTCGCCCCGGTTTTTGTTTATTTTGTGGAAGAGTTCGGCCTGAAGGCCCGCGTGGAGCTCATCGACCTCGACGCACGCCCCTTCCCGGATACACGCCTCATCGGCGCTCATAACCAGAACAATGCCGAAGCCGCCTTCATGGCCGCCTCTGTGTTCGGCGTCACCCGCGAAGACGCCGCCCGCGCCATGCGCGAGTTCAAGCCCATAGTCCACCGCCTCGAACATGTGGCGGACGTGGACGGCGTGCAGTATGTGAACGACTCCAAATGCACCACCGTGGAAGCCCTGCGCGTGGCGCTCTCGGCCTTCGAACGGCCCGTCATCCTTCTGGCGGGCGGCAAGTTCAAGGGCGGCGACCTCGAAGGCATGAAGCCCCTGCTCGCCTCCCGCGTGAAGGCCGTGGCTCTCTACGGCGCGGCCCGCGAACACTTCGAGCCCGCCTGGCGCGACACTGTGCCCGTGACGTGGGACGAAAAGCTCGACGACGCCCTCGCCCGCGCCCGCGCTCTGGCCGTTCCCGGCGACGCCGTACTCCTCGCGCCCGCCACGGCCAGCTTCGACCAGTACAAGAACTACCTCGCACGCGGCGAGCATTTCCGCTCCCTCGTGCTGGCCTTCGCCTCCCCCGAAAGGAACGACGCATGAGCACGCATGTGAACAGACGCCTCCCCGTGTCTGCACCGCCTCCTCCCCCGGTGGAGACGCCTCCTCCCGGCCCTGTGGACTGGTGGCTGCTCTTCCTTTTCCTTCTCCTGCTCTGCGTGGGCCTGCTCGCCGTGCTCAGCGCCAGCGGCTCTGAAAGCATGGAGAAGTATCGCACCAGCTATCACTTCTTCAAAAACCAGCTCATCTTCATGAGCATAGGCGGCATCATCGTCACCCTGCTCTGCTGGATACCCCGTTCCGTCATCAACCGCCTGCATTACTGGGGCATAGGTCTATCCATCCTCCTGCTGGCGGCCTGCCCTATCGTGGGCAAGACCGTCAAGGGCGCGACTCGCTGGATAGACCTGAAAGTCGTCATGCTCCAGCCCATGGAGTTCACCCGCATAGCCCTCGTCCTCTATGTGGCCTACTTCCTCGGCACGAAGAAAGACATGGTGAAGGAAGTCATGCGCGGCCTGGTCCCTCCGAGCCTCGTCACCATCGTCATCTGCTTCCTGCTCCTGCTCCAGCCGGACTACGGCGGCGCGGCCATCATGTGTATGCTCGTCTTCTTCCTCTTTCTTGCGGGGGACGTGAAGAGCAGCCACCTCATCACTATCATGTGCGTCCTGCTGGTGGGCGGCTTGGCGCTCATCT
>JAZQMJ010000115.1:0-13404 GCA_045543435.1 Mailhella sp. | reverse complement strand
GGCACCAACGGCACCACCATCACCCCCGGCGAGTGGAACATCCATCGTATGCTCGAGGCCGTGGAAGATATGCCCGTGAACGTGGGCCTTCTGGCCAAGGGCCATGCCAGCGCGCCGCTCCCCCTGCGCGAGCAGATAGAGGCCGGCGCCTGCGGCTTCAAGATCCATGAGGACTGGGGCGCCATGCCTTCCATGATACGCCATGCCCTTGCCGTGGCTGACGAGATGGACGTGCAGGTCTCCATCCACACCGATACGCTGAACGAAGCAGGCTATGTGGAAGACACCATCGCCGCCATGGAAGGCCGCGTCATCCACACCTACCACACCGAAGGCGCGGGCGGCGGCCATGCCCCGGATATCATCAAGGCCGTCTCGTATCCCAACGTCCTGCCCAGCTCCACCAATCCCACGCTGCCCTTCGGCATCAACTCGCAGGCCGAGCTTTTCGACATGATCATGGTCTGCCACAACCTCAACCACAACGTCCCTTCGGATGTGTCCTTCGCCGAGAGCCGCGTGCGCGCCGAGACCATAGCCGCCGAGAACGTGCTCCACGACATGGGCGCCATCTCCTGCTTCTCCAGCGACTCCCAGGCCATGGGACGTGTGGGCGAGAACTGGCTCCGCGCCGTGCAGACCGCCAGCGTCATGAAGGCGTCCCGAGGCCCGCTCCCCGAAGACAGCGACAGGAACGACAATTTCCGCGTGCTCCGCTATGTGGCCAAAGTGACCATCAACCCGGCCATCATCCAGGGCGTGTCCCATCTCATCGGTTCAGTGGAGAAGGGCAAGGTGGCCGACCTCGTGCTCTGGGATCCGCGCTTCTTCGGCGCCAAGCCCCAGATGGTGCTCAAGGGCGGCATGATAGCCTGGTCCGTCATGGGCGACCCCAACGCCTCCCTGCCCACGCCCCAGCCTGTCATCTACCGCCCCATGTTCGGAGGCATAGGCCTCAGGAAGCAGACCGGGCGCATCACCTTCGTCTCGCAGGCGGCCAAGGAGCTGGGCGTATGCGGGAAGCTGGGCCTCAGGAGCCGCGTGGAAGCCGTGCGCGGCATGCGCGCCCTTTCCAAGCACTGCATGGTGCGCAATTCCTTCCTGCCCAAGGTGGAGGTCGATCCCGAGACCTTCGCGGTCACGGTGGACGGCGTGCACGCTACCGTTCCTGCGGCGAAGTGCATACCGCTCAGCCAGCGATACTTCTTCAGCTAGGCGGAACGTATGGAGATATTCGATTCCATACTCGGCAATGCCGCCGACAGCGAATGGAAGCGGCGCCTTGAAGGAGCGCAGGTGGACTGGCTGGAACTCAGCCAGTGGGACGCCCAGAAGAACCGCTTCCGCAAGAAGACGGCAGGCGGGCGCAGCATGGCCGTGGCCCTTGAGCGCGGCCATGCCCTGCGCGACGGGGACATCCTCGACTGGGACGAGGCCGGGCGCAGGGCCGTGGTCTGCCGCATACGGCTCTGCCCTGTCATGGCCGTGGATATGGCCTCGCTCGGCGGCCGCCCCAGAGATGAGGCCCTTGCTTCCGCCGTGCGCCTCGGCCATGCGCTGGGCAACCAGCACTGGCCGGCGGTGGTGCAGGGCAGTACAGTCTTCGTTCCCGTTTCCACCGATGAGAAGGTCATGGCTTCGGTCATGGATACCCATGCCGTCCCGGGCATAAGCTACGTTTTCCTCTCCGGGGAGGACGTACTGCCCCTGCTGGACGCTCATGAAGCCCGCCGCCTTTTCGGCGGGGCGGAGCAGGGCGGGCATCACCATGCCCACGAACCCCTGCTCACGCACGGCTTCGGGGGCGGGCACTGGCATGGCGAGGAGCATGGGCATCACAGCCATGATAGGGACTGCGGCCCTCACGGGCGGCGTCACCGGGGGCGCAGGTATGGCCATCACGAGGGGCAGGACTGCCATGGATAGGGCAGGCATCCTTTCTCTGGCGCGCCTCATGCAGTTCGGCGATTCCATGCTGCCCACGGGAGCCTTCGCGTTTTCCGGGGCGCTGGAAGCCGCCGTCCAGAAGGGGGCTGTGCATGATGTGCCGACGCTCCAGCAGTATGTGGTCTCAGCCCTCCGGCAAAGCTCCACCGGCGATGCCGTGGGGCTGGACCGCGCCCTGCGCCGCCTCTGCGCCGATCCTGTGAGCATGGGCGGCCCGGTGAGCGATGCGGCCCTTGCCCGCCTGCGGACCATCGACCTCGCGCTCTACCGCCGCAAGCTCCCGGAAGAGTTCCGCGACATGATGACGCGCACCGGGCGCAAGCTGGCCGAACTTGCCGCCGGCATGACGCTTTCCCCTCTGGCCGACCGCTGGATGCGCCAGCTCCGCATGGGCTCTTCGCCGGGCTGCTACCCGGTCTCGCTGGCGGTGCTCTTCGCGGCCTCCGCCTTCTCCCAGCTTCCCCTGCGCCATGCCGAGGGGAGCGAGGAAGGCGAGGCCGAGGCGGAAGCTATCGTCCAGGAGGCTCTCACCGTTTACTTCTACGGCGTGGCCATGGGCCTGCTCAACGCGGCGCTTCGGCTCATGCGCGTCACCCACTACGACGTACAGCGCATCATGTACCGCAGTTCCGAACTCTTCCCCGAACTCTGCCGCCGCACGGCTGAGACTCCGCTGAGCCGCATGACGGGCTACGCCCCCATGACGGATATACTCGCGGCCGTCCATTCGCAGGGCCGCGTGCGGCTCTTCATGAGCTGAAAAAGGAACAGATATGAAGAAGATAACTCGCATAGGCGTAGGCGGCCCGGTGGGCTCGGGCAAGACGGCTGTCATCGAGGCCGTCGTGCCCCTGCTCATGCGCGAGGGCGTGCGCCCGCTCATCATAACGAACGACGTCGTCACCACCGAGGACGCCCAGCATGTGCGCCGCGCCCTTGCCGGCGTGCTTGAGCCTGAGCGCATCGTGGGCGTGGAGACAGGGGCCTGCCCGCATACCGCCATACGCGAAGACCCGAGCATGAACCTTGCCGCCGTGGAAGACCTCGAAGAACGCTTCCCGGACAGCGACGTCATCTTCATCGAGAGCGGCGGCGACAATCTCACCCTCACCTTCAGCCCGGCTCTGGCCGATTTCTTCATCTATGTCATCGACGTGGCCGCCGGCGACAAGATACCCCGCAAGAGCGGCCCGGGCATATGCCAGTCGGATATCCTCGTCATCAACAAGGAAGATCTCGCTCCCTACGTCGGCGCAAGCCTCGAGGTCATGGAGCGCGATGCGAAGCTCATGCGCGGCGAACGCCCCTTCCTCTTCACCAACTGCATGACGGGCCGCAACATCGACACCCTTGCCGAATGGATCATGAACGACGCGCTCTTCGACGTGCCGCGCCGCAAGGTTTCCGCCGGGGAGGCCGCCTATGCCTGAGGCCGTTTCCTTTGAAAGGGCAGGGCTGGCCTTCTGCCCGGACTGCTCCAGCTTCGAGTCGTCACGCGAAGCCGTGCTCGGCATGGGAGCGAGGGCAGGGGAGCTTGCCGCCTTCCGCGACGAGCCCCCGCAGATGGCCAGCGGCACCGCAGGCAAGGCAGGATACCTCCGCCTCGACTTCCGCCACGATGAGGACCTGGGGCGCACTATCCTTTCGGACATGGACCGCCGCGCTCCGCTCCTCGCGCAGAAGGCCCTCTACTGGGAGGAGTCCCAGCCGGGCATGGCCTGCGTCATCGTCATCGCCTCGTCGGGATGCGTGGTGCAGGGCGACCGCCTCGCGCTGGACGTACATTCCGGGCCCGGCTCCTGCGCCCTCGTGACCACGCAGAGCGCCACCAAGGTCCACAGCATGGGGCACAGCTACGCTTCCCAGCTCCAGCGTTTCAGCCTCGAAGAAGAGAGCTATCTGGAATATATGCCGGACCCGCTCATCCTGCACAGGCATTCCCGCTATCTTCAGGATACCTTCGTTACTCTTCCGGCATCGGCGTCCTTCGTCTATGGGGAGCTCGTCGTGCCCGGGCGGCGCTGGCATCATGAGGAAGAGCTTTTCGGCTTCGACCTCTATTCGGCGGGCCTTCAGATATCGCGGCCCGGTGCAGGTATGGACGACGCGCTCTTCGAAGAACGCCTCGTGCTCGACCCCGGCGAGACGGATTTCCGGAACATCGGCGTCATGGGCGGCTTCGAGGTGCTTGGCTCCGTGTACGCGCTTCTGCCGGAACGCCACACGGCAGGTCTCAAGAACGCCATAGGCTCCGACGTGACGGAGTCGCTGGCGTGGGGCGCGTCCGTACTGCCCCGCGGTTCAGGGCTGGCCCTGCGAGTGCTGGGGCATGATGCCGGGAGCGTGCGCTCGAAGATGCGCGAGTTCCATTCCCTTGTGCGCGAGTCCGTGCTGGGCAGGCCGCTTCCGCCGGACTTCCTCTGGCGATGAAACCTAGAAAGGACAGACTATGACAGAGAGAAAGAACGCATGGGCCTGCGCGACGGAGTCCTGCCGCTTCCTGTGCCTGGCGGATACGCTCCTGCGCGGGGCAGGGCAGGTCATGTTCCAGGATTCCGCATGGTGCGGCTTCTTCTTCCTCGTGGGCATCTTCTGGGGTGCGTGGGCCGAGGGCATACCCGAAGTGGCCGTGGGGGCCGTCATCGGCCTCGTCGTGGGAACGCTGGCGGCCTGCATGCTCGGCGCGCCGAAGGAAGACATTCGCAAGGGCCTGCATGGCTACAACGGCATACTGGTGGGCTGTGCTCTCCCCACCTTCTTCGGCGTGAATGTGACCTGCTGGGTGCTGGTCGTCGTCGGGGCCTTCTTCTCCACGGTCATCATGATGGCGGTCTCGCGCTTCCTCCGTACCTGGAAGGTCTCGGCCATGACAGGTCCCTTCGTGTTCACCACATGGATCATACTGTTAGCTTCGTATAACTTTGCCCGCTTCAAGATAACGGGCCTGCCGCATCCCACGCTTCCGGTACAGCCCGCCGAAGCAGTGGCCGCCCTGCCCGGCCTGGAAGTGCTGGCGCGTGCAACGCTCAAGGGAGTCTCGCAGGTCTTCCTCATCGGGAACGAGGTCACGGGCCTGCTCTTCCTCATCGGTCTTGCCGCGTCTTCCCTTCCGGCCTCCATCTTCGCGTGGTGCGGTTCTGCAGTCGCCATTGCCGCGGCCGCTTTCCTCGGAGCGGATGAGGGGGCGGTGGCAGAAGGGCTCTACCAGTTCAGCGCCGTGCTCACGGCCATAGGGCTGGGCTCGGCGTTCTACAGCCCGAACTGGCGCGTCGTCCTCTACGCTCTGCTCGGCACTGTGTTCACAGTGGTGGCCCAGGGCGCGCTCAACGTGGCCCTCGCACCTCTCGGCATTCCCACGCTCACCTTCCCCTTCGTCATCGCCGCATGGCTGTTCCTCCTGCCGAACCTGCAGTTCATGCCGGAGAGCCATCGCGAACCTTCACCTTCAGACTGACAGGAGGTCACCATGCCTGTTGCCGATACTGGCGATACCGCCTTCATCCTGTTCTGTACGGCTCTGGTCTGCCTCATGACGCCGGGGCTCGCCTTCTTCTACGGCGGCCTCGTGCGGCGCAAGAACGTGCTCACTATCATGATGCAGAGCTTCATCTCCATGGGCGTCATTGCCGTCATCTGGATATTCGGCGGCTTCAGCCTGGCCTTCGGCCCCAGCGTTAACGGCATCATTGGCGACATCGGCTACCATTTCGCGCTGGACAAGGTGGGCGCGGCGCCCAGCCCGGACTACGCCAGCACTGTGCCCTTCATCCTCTTCTTCGCCTACCAGCTCATGTTCGCCATCATCACGCCTGCGCTCATCACGGGCGCGTTCGCCGGGCGTTTCAACTTCCGGGGCTATCTGCAGTTCCTCGTGCTGTGGATGATACTCGTCTATCTCCCGGCCTGCCACTGGATATGGGGCGGCGGCTTCCTTGCGCGCCTCGGCGTGGTGGATTTCGCCGGCGGCATCGTCATCCATGTGAGCGCAGGCTTCGCGGCGCTCGCCACAGTGATGTTCCTCGGCCCGCGTGACGACATCGCCCCGGGCGAGAAGGCGGAGCCGAACAATCTGCCCCTCGTGGCCATCGGCGCAGGCCTGCTGTGGTTCGGCTGGTTCGGCTTCAATGCGGGCGGCGCGTACGCGGCGGACGACCTTGCCTCCTACGCCTTCACCAACACGACCATTTCCGGCTCCATCGCCATGCTGGTCTGGATGCTTCTGGACTGGCGGCATGAGCACAGGCCTTCCTTCTCCGGCGTGCTCGTGGGCGCGGTGGCCGGCCTTGCCACCATCACCCCGGCGGCGGGCTACGTTCCTCCGTGGGCGGCTATCGTCATCGGCGCGGCTGGCGCGGTGGTCTGCTACTTCGCCAAATGCGTTCAGGAGAAGTTCCGCTTCGACGACGCCCTCGAAGTCTGGCGCGCCCACGGCATGGGCGGCGTGACCGGCGCACTGCTCATAGGCGTGTTCGCCTCGAAGGCCATCAATACTGTGGAGGCTGGCGTGGAGCAGTTCTTCATACAGCTCCTCGGCATCGCGGTGGTGGCCATATGGTCCTTCGGCGTGAGCTGGTTCATCCTGAAGTTCATCAGCCGTTACGGCCCCATCCGCGTGAGCCGCGACCAGGAACTGCGCGGACTCGACGAGGCCCTGCACGGCGAATCGGCCTACCGGCTCTAGCTTCCTGACGGGCGGCGGGTGTTCCCGCCTGCCGCCCTGCATTGACAGCGCGGAGAAAACACAGGATTCTTCAGCTACGGAGAAATGCCATGGAATCCATACTCTTCATTGCTCTTGGCGGTGCGCTGGGCGCACTGGGCCGATTCTGGACAGGACTTGCCGCCTCGGGCCTGTTCGGCTCGCGTTTCCCGGCGGGGACGCTCATCGTCAACGTCGCAGGCTCTTTCCTCATCGGCCTTACGGCTTCCGCCATTGCCGCAGGCCGCCTTGCCCCCAGCCCGTGGGACGCCCTCGTCATGCAGGGCTTCTGCGGCGCGCTGACCACGTTCTCCACCTTCTCCATGGACAGCTTCCGCCTTTTCCGCGAAGGCCGCATGGGGAGTGCGTGGGCGAACCTCGTCCTCAGCATGACGCTCTGCCTGGGCGCCGCCGCTCTCGGCCTTTCCCTGTTCTCGGCGGAAGCTCTTCCCGCCGCCCCTGTACATCCTTGAGGAGGAAGGAACATGAATCGCAATATACTGCTTTCTCTGCCTGTCCTTCTGGGCGGCGCGCTGGGCGCGCTGTGCCGCGTACACGGGAACTCCGCCGTCATGGCGGCTATGGGCGGGCATTTCCCGCTGGGCATCCTGTGCATCAACATGGCGGGCTCTTTCGTGATGGGCCTTCTCATGGGCCTGCTTTCGCGCATGGGGCAGGGCTGTCCTGCCGCGCCGTGGCTGAACGCCTTCCTCGGCACGGGCTTCCTCGGCGGCTTCACCACGTTC
This sequence comes from Mailhella sp., assembly GCA_045543435.1. Classification (GTDB taxonomy): domain Bacteria; phylum Desulfobacterota; class Desulfovibrionia; order Desulfovibrionales; family Desulfovibrionaceae; genus Mailhella. The sequence goes on along the minus strand of JAZQMJ010000115.1, from coordinate 6,012 downwards.
TCGTCCTTCGCCCTGGACACTGTGAAGCTCTGGCAGGGCGGACATATGAATTTCGCCCTGCTGAACATCGGTCTCAACGCCGCGCTCTGCGTGGCTCTGGCAGGGCTCGGCTGGATCATCGCCGCCCCGCATGAGGAGCGTTCGTGAGCGTTCAGGAAGAAGGGAAGAGCAGGGCGGAAAGCCCGGAGGCGCGCCGGGACTGGTGCGTCTATCTGCTCACCTGTGCGGACGGCACACTCTACTGCGGCGTGACCAGCGACCTGGAGCGCCGCTTAGCCATGCATAACGGGCTTCTGGCCGGCGGTGCGAAATATACGCGCGGCCGCCGCCCCGTGAGACTGGCGGCCTGCCACGAGGGGCTCACGCGCGGTGAGGCGCTTCGCCTCGAAGCGAAGGTGAAGAAGAAGCCGAGAAGCGAGAAGCTGGCGGCTCTTCTGGAGGAGCGGGGAAGCGTTCCGGAGAGCTGAAAGCGCGCCCTCCGTACGCCTGACGCGCCTCCGCTCTTGACCATCGGTGAAGGCAGGAATATGCTTTTTCATTCGAGAAATCCTTGCAAGGATGTGTAATGAAAATGAGTAGCCGCTTCTTCCATGGCCTCCGCGCCATGCTCGCCTTCGTCTTCGCTCTGGTCTTCGCCGTTCAGGCCCAGGCCGCCACTCTCATCGACATCTACGGCCCCGGCCAGAACCAGATCAAGCTCGCCCTGTCTTCGCCCCTCACCGGGCCTGAACAGGAAGCCAAGGGCCTCGGCGCCGACCTCCATAAGGAGATCGACAAGAACCTCACGTTCCTGCCCTTCATGAACCTGGTCCCCTCTGCCGCCATCCTCGGCGGCACGGTCCTTTCCGGCTGGCAGAGCGAGGGCATCGACTTCCGCCGCTTCCAGATAGCCGGCGCCGACCTCGTGGTCACGGCCTACTGGCCTGCCGGCGACAGCGAGAACTCCACTGTCGAGCTCCGCGTCTTCGAGACCTTCTCCGGCAAATTCGTCTTCGGCAATGCCTACGCCGGCGTGACCAAGCAGGAAGTCGCCAACGTGGCCGACCGCTTCTGCGACGACCTCATGTACGCCCTCACCGGCGGCCGCGGTTTCTTCAGCAGCACTGTGGCCTTCGTGAAGGGCGACGGCCAGAAGCGCGACGTGTGGCTGGTGCGCCCCACGGGCCGCGACCTGCGCCAGGTCACCGACCTGCCCGGCACGGCGCTTTCCCCCTCCTGGTCGCCTGACGGCCGCTACGTCGTGTTCAGCCACCGCGACGATCGTACCTACGCCCTCGGCGTATGGAACCGCCTCGACAACAAGGTGACGCGCATCCGCTTCCCCGGCAACACTGTCATCGGCCCCTGCTTCCTGCCGGACAACCGCGTGGCCGTGAGCCTTTCCACGGGCCGCTACCCCGATATCTTCCTGCTCGACCGCCAGTTCAAGCGCGAGCGCGCCCTTGAGCAGAGCTCCGCCATCAACGTTTCCCCCTCCTTCGATGCCACCGGCACCAAGATGGCCTTCACGTCCAACCGCCTCGGCGGCCCCCAGGTCTTCCTGAAGGATCTGAACACCGGCACTGTCACCCGCGTGAGCAAGGAAGGCTCCTACAATTCCGAGCCCTGCATCAGCCCGGACGGCACGCTCATCGCCTACACCAAGGGCACGCCCCAGGGCTTCCGCATCTTCGTGTACGACATGGTCACGGGCTTCGACCAGCAGGTCTCCTACGGCCCCGGCAGCGACGAACAGCCCGCCTTCGCCCCGGACAGCTACTTCGTGGCCTTCACCTCCACCAGAAGCGGCAAGCAGCAGATTTATCTCACCACTCGCCACGGCGGCCCTGCCCGCCATATGCCTACCGGCGCCGGAAATGCTTCCTTCCCTCGCTGGGGCAAATAGCAATTATAGCTTGACAAGGCATAACGCCCGGAGCAATATTCAAGCTTGGTCCAACTAGAAATTTCTTTCTTTGGCGGAGTTCCCTCTGAAGCCGAGGAAAGGGTAATATCAGGAAAACTCTCAGGAGGAGTTAACATGAAGTCTCTCAAGACCCTCGCTATGGTCACCGTGCTCGGCCTCGGCCTCGCCATGGGCGCCGGCTGCGCCAAGAAGAACGTGGAAGAAGTGGCCGCTCCCGCCGCTCCCGCTGTCTCCACCAAGGCTATCAGCAAGAAGCTCACCAAGAACGTGGTGTACTTCGATTTCAACAAGTACGACATCAAGGCTGAATACCGCGACATGCTCCAGGGCATGGCTGATACTCTGAAGCAGTATCCCTCCATCGTGGTCCTCATCGCCGGCAACTGCGACGAACGCGGCACTGAAGAATACAACCAGGCTCTCGGCGAACGCCGCGCCCAGGCTGTGTACGACTACATGATCCGTCTCGGCGTGCCCGCTGAACAGCTCGACATCATCTCCTTCGGTGAAGACCGTCCCGCCGTCAAGGGCTCCAACGAAGAAGCCTGGGCTAAGAACCGCCGCGACAACTTCACCATCATGGCTTACTAATTCATAGAAAAAAGACCGCGTGCTTCGTGGCGTGCGGTCTTTTTTCGTCCGGGGCGTAGCGCAGCGGTAGCGCGCCTGCTTTGGGAGCAGGATGTCGCTGGTTCGATCCCAGTCGCCCCGACCATTTTTGACAGAGCATGCATCGCTGTATGCTCTGTCTTTTTTTATACGCCGGCCACAGAGGCCATGATATCTCGCGGCAGGGGAGGGCAGATGAAGGAAGCGGGAAAGCTGACCTTGGACTATTATAGCGAGAAAGCCCGGGCCTTCTGCGAGGACACGCAGGATGTCGAGTTCTCGGCCTTCCAGAGGGCATTCACGAGCCATATTCCCGAGGGAGGCCGGATACTCGATTTCGGATGCGGCTCCGGGCGTGACAGCAGGGCCTTTTTGAACGCCGGGTATCGGGTGACGGCTGTCGATGGCTCTGTGGAGCTGTGCAGGATAGCGAGCGAATTCATAGGCCAGCCCGTGCTGTGCTCCACGTTTCAGGACTATGCTCCTGAAGAGGAATTTGACGGCATCTGGGCCTGCGCCTCTCTGCTCCACATTCCTTCCGAAGGGCTGGAAGGGATCATGGCCAGGCTGGCGGGAAGTCTGCTCCGGGGCGGCTGTTTCTATGTTTCGTTCAAGTATGGCGATTTCCGAGGCATGAGAAACGGCAGGTTCTTTCAGGATATGACAGAAGCCTCCTTGGGAGAACTGCTCAAGGGCATTCCCGAACTGGAAGTCGTCTCTGTGAAAATCACCGGCGATGTACGTCCCGGAAGAGAGAAGGAACTGTGGCTGAATGTGCTTCTGAGAAGAGTTTAGCTCCTATCAGGAGGCCGAGTGGTATCATGCAAAAAACTCCGTCAGAGCGAGTCTGGCGGAGTTTTTTGATATCCTTTGGCAAGGAGGAAAAGTGCCAAAGATAAAAAGGGAAGATAGATAAACAGAACGGAAGAGTATACTTTTTTTACTGCAGAGCTTTTATAAAACGCTTATCTGCCATCCATATCAAGTATTCTGTGTTCACCTGTTTCATGGTCGTACACTTCAACTTCTACAGAAGAACTGCCATACCTGTTGATGTCAGTTACTTCTACGTCTTTATAGCGGCCATCACTATAATCGTAAATTTCGATAGTCTCGCCCGTGCGAACAAGATTTCCTTGTTCAATCTCAACATACGAGCCCTTATTCCAGTCGTAGCCATCCCACGCAGTTGCAAGTGAGGCTGTTCCTAGAACTATTGCTAGAGAGAGTATTAGAGCTTTCATGTGTTCTCCTGAACAGCTAGGCAGTTTATTTTTTTTTATCATCAAGCTTGTCTTGTGTCTAGTAAGTTAACACAAAAGGCCGGAGCTTTTCAGCTCCGGCCTTGAGTGTCTTTGGTCCGTGGGGATTATCCCCTATACGCTATTAGTTGGCAGCCTTCTTGGCAACCAGTTCTTCGGAGATGCTGGCGGGCACCTTTTCGTAGTGGTCGAACTGCATGCTGAAGGTGGCGCGGCCCTGAGAGCGGGAACGCAGGTCGGTGGCGTAACCGAACATTTCGGAGAGCGGCACGTGGCAGGCAATGACCTGAGCACCGGCGCGGGGCTCCATGCCCTGCACCTTGCCGCGGCGGCCGTTGAGGTCGCCCATGACGTCGCCGAGATATTCTTCGGGGGTCACCACTTCAACGCTCATGATGGGTTCGAGCAGAACGGGGCTGGCCTTGCGCATGGCGTCCTTGATAGCCATGGAGCCGGCCACATAGAAGGCCTGTTCGGAGGAGTCGACTTCGTGGTAGGAGCCGAACACCAGGTTGACCTTGACGTCCACGGCGGGGAAGCCGGCGAGAACGCCGCTCTTCAGAGCGTCCTGCATACCCTTGTCGATAGCAGGGATGTATTCCTTGGGGATCACGCCGCCAGTGATGGAGTTGACGAACTCGTAACCGTTGCCGGGATTGGGTTCGATCTCGATGACAGCATGACCGTACTGACCGCGGCCGCCAGACTGCTTGGCGTACTTGGTGTCAGACTTGGAGGGCTTGGTGATGGTTTCGCGGTACGCAACCTGGGGCTTGCCCACGTTGGCGTTCACGTTGAATTCGCGGGTGAGGCGGTCCACGATGATGTCAAGGTGGAGTTCGCCCATACCGGCGATGAGGGTCTGGCCGGTTTCTTCGTCGCTGGTCACGCGGAAGGAGGGGTCTTCCTTGGCGAGCTTGTTCAGAGCGGCGGAGAGAGCGTCACGGTCAGCCTTGGTCTTGGGCTCGATGGCAACCTGGATAACGGGATCCGGGATGTTCAGGGATTCGAGCACAACGGGCTTTTCGGCGGAGCACAGGGTGTCGCCGGTGCCGACGTTCTTGAGACCCACGAGGGCGACGATGTCGCCAGCGCCGGCCCACTTGATTTCTTCGCGCTTGTTGGAGTGCATGCGGACGATACGGCCGATGCGTTCGGTCTTGCCGGTCTTGGAGTTGAGCACGGACATGCCGGGTTCAACGAAGCCGGAGTAGATGCGGAAGAAGCTCAGGTGGCCGATGTAGGGGTCGGCGGCGAGCTTGAAGACGAGGCCGGCCATGGGGGCCTTGTCGTCGTTGGGGCAGGTAACTTCTTCTTCAGAACGCACCAGGGTGCCCTTCATTTCCTCGATGTCGAGGGGAGAAGGCAGGTAGGTGATGATGGCATCGAGAAGGAGCTGGACGCCCACGTTGCGGAAAGCGGTGCCGCAGACGACGGGAACGATGTCCTGAGCGATGGTGGCCTTACGGATGCAGTAATGGATGTCTTCTTCAGACAGGGTACCTTCTTCGAGGTACTTTTCCATCATGGCTTCATCCTGTTCAGCCACGGCTTCCATCATTTCAAGACGCTTCTCTTCGTACATGTCGACGAGGTCGGCGGGGATTTCTTCTTCCCAGAAGTCAGCACCCTTGGTTTCCTTGTCGAACATGATGGCCTTGCCCTTGATGAGGTCCACGACGCCACGGAATTCATCTTCATGGCCGATGGGCAGCTGAAGGATGACGGGGTTAGCCTTCAGGCGGTCGCGGATGGTCTGCACAGAGCGGAAGAAGTCGGCGCCGATACGGTCCATCTTGTTGATGAAGCAGATACGGGGGACGTTGTAAGCGTTAGCCTGACGCCAAACGGTTTCAGACTGGGGCTCAACGCCGTTCACGCCGTCGAACACGGCCACAGCACCGTCGAGCACGCGCAGGGAACGTTCGACTTCGATGGTGAAGTCCACGTGGCCGGGGGTGTCGATGATGTTGATGGTCTTGCCCTTCCACTGGCAGTGGGTGGCGGCAGAGGTGATGGTGATGCCGCGTTCCTTTTCCTGTTCCATCCAGTCCATGGTGGACTCACCTTCGTGAGTTTCACCAATCTTGTGGGTGACGCCAGTGTAGAAAAGGATACGTTCGGTGGTCGTCGTCTTGGCGGCGTCAATATGGGCCATAATGCCGATATTGCGCAGATCCTTAAGTTCAAAGGTACGGTTCGACATGTCGGCCTACCAGCGGAAGTGAGCGAAAG
>JAZQMJ010000114.1:0-2486 GCA_045543435.1 Mailhella sp. | reverse complement strand
TGAAAAATGATGTTGTCTTCCTAAGACCGCTTGGCCTCCGACTTGGATGAATTTCTACAGGAACCAGACAACGGGTAATGGGAGAGTAAATCCAAATAATGACTCTGATTAACACAATGTTGCGACAGTAAGTGCGACAGTAAATGAGACAGTAAGTAAGTGCGACAGTAAGTGCGACAGTCGGTTTCCAAGGATCAGAGCGGAGTGCCGCTAACTTAAGCCTCTTGCGATTTTGTCTGGGCGGTGTGCCGAACGCGGTTATTTCAGCCGAGGGGCTCGAAAGGGGCAAAGCTGAATGCCGCTAACTTAAGGTGACTTCGGGCGTTTCCCAAGCCCCAACGTAGCTTTCGTCGGACGCCTTGAGCGACGTGTGTCCGGGGTCGTGCGGAAGATGACGAGTCGAGAAAGCTCCTCCAGTCGAGCAAGCTTGGCCTTCAGCATCTTCCAGTTGGCTATGGCGTCGCTCATCGCCGCGAACTGCTCCTTCGAAAGGGCCACAGACACAGTCTTCGCCTTCACCTTCCTGGTCCACTGGTAGCACGGCCCCCCGGCTCCGGGCCCCCTGTCCTGCACGTAGCCGTGCGACACGAGCCCGATGTTTCCGAGCTCCTTCCTTATGGCCGCCATTTCCCTCTCTGCGGCCGCGATTTCCACGTCGTATTTCATGCCGTAAATTATACCAAACCCTTGACTTGCGCGCAAGAGGGCGGTATAATTACCGCCCTATATGGACGACAAGGCTCTTCTTCTCTCACTCGGCTTCGCAAGGCCGTCGGCCCGCGAGGCGATGGAATCATTCAAGGAGGCATTCCCCGGCGTCTCGACCCGGGAAGGCGGGCGCGTGCGCGCCTTCGACGAGCGAACCACCATCGGACTGATGCTCGGGCAGGCGCTGGGGCGCAACGCGCCGTGCAAGGAGGCGGTGCGCAGGGCCCAGCTCGAGCTCGGGATGGACGTTTCGGCGTCCACCGCCGCATTCTGCAAGGCGCGCGGGAGGGTCTTGCCATCCACGCTCGAGGGAATGTCGGCAAGGCTCTCCGCCGAGGCGGACGCGCTCTGCGGGCTTGACGAGTTCACCGGCGTGTGGGCGCTGGACGGCACGACGTTCCAGGCGTCGGACACCGAGGAGAATCGCAAGGAGTGGCCATACGCATCAGGGCCGAAGCCCGGCTGCGGATTCCCCGTGGTGGGCGCGATGGTGGCCCATTCCCTCGTGGGCAAGGGCTCGTCCGTCCTCGTCACTGCCCCCTGGAATGCTCACGACTTCCGGCTGTATGTCGAAGCATCCGGCAGGTTCAAGGCGGGCGAACTGCACGTCGGAGACCGGGCTTTCTGCTCGTTCACCGCCTTCGCGATCCTTTCGGAGGTGGGCGCGGACGGGATATTCCGGGGAAAAGACTGGTGCCGCAGGAGGCACATGGACGACGTGACGCTCGGCCCGGGAGACCGGCTAACGAAATGGGAGAAGCGCTGGTCGAAGCGGTCCATGACCGTCCCGCCGGAGAGACGGGCAGGGTTCCCGGACGAGATTACCGTGCGGGTCATAACGGCGAAGATCCGCGTGCGCGGGTTTCGTGACGAGGAAATCGTGGTCGTCACGTCGCTTCTGGACGACAAGAAGTATCCGAAGGAGAAGATACTCGAATGGTATCTCAGGCGGTGGGAGATCGAGGTCTCCTTCCGCGACATGAAGACTACGCTGCGCTACGAGTTCATCAGGGGGCGGACACCTCACATCGTGAAGCTGGAGCTCGGCGTCCTCGTCTTGGCGTACAACCTCCTGCGCTATGTCATCGCCAGGGGGCAGGCTCCAGGGAAGCGGCGCGGAATAGCCAGCACGGCGGCTGCGGCAATGTCCTTCATCTCGACCATCCCAATTCTGTATGCGGCCCGAAGGTCGCTCACAAAAGCATTCGCAATGCTCGTCAAAGTTGTCGCGGCGGACATGCTGGAGAGACGGACGCGGAAAAACTACGTGCGGGCCGTCAAGCGACGTCCAAAGCCTTATCCTCTGCTGACAAAGCCGCGTTCGGAATATCGCCCGGAAGAGATCATATGAGCCTTAAGTTAGCGGCATTCGGGTCGGACCCCAAAGGTTCCGGCCGCTCACAAGTGTCCGAAAATATGGTACAATACCAGTGCTTTCTCCGAAGAGGATGACGGTCTAAGAAATCGTGCAGGAGGGCCATCGGAAATGATGCTGATTTAATCGCGGGCGACTCATGCCGGAGCTAAGGCGATGAAAGTGTAAAACCGCGAGGCCAACGGGCAGGCGCAGCAGGGCCAATATAACCAGCGGAGAGTATCCGCGAGGGGTTACTGCTAAGGCAGGACAACTCTATACCCCGGAGGCAACATGAAAAATCAGCAAAAGCTTCGCTCGGCATGTGAAATCGATTTAAAGTCGCAATTTGCGACATTCGACGGAATTGCGACAAAGGGCGACAATGCGATTGTCAAACGAATTGTGCCATTTCAAGGATTTC
>JAZQMJ010000113.1:0-1557 GCA_045543435.1 Mailhella sp. | reverse complement strand
TCGGCGATGGAAGGATCGTTCTCGCGCTTGGCCTGAGCGATGGCATCGAGGATGGCCTCGCGGCGGTAGGTCATGGAGCGCAGATTGTAGGCGGAGGCGCAGTCCCACTGGTAGGCGAGGGCCACGGCATCTTCGCCGCTGATGTTCAGGTAGGTATCCTGAAGACCGGCGAACGCTTTCTTGCGGGAGTCTTCACCGGCGGCAGAGGAGCGCACGGCCACGGGGAATTCGCCGTCGCCGCCTTCTTCGCACATATCGCGGTAAGCCTTGCGCACGGCTTCAGCCACTTCGGCAGGCAGGGTGACGGAGAGGATGGCGGTCTGCACCAGCATGGAGCGGCGGCGGAGCTGGTCGATATTTTCCTGAGATTCGGCAAAGCCGTGGACCACCTGGTTTATGAAGTCGCGCAGGCAGGTGCTGGCGCTTTTGCCGGCCATGGCCTTGCGGACTTCTTCAGCGGTGCGGCGCACGAAGGTGGTGAAGAAGGTGTGGTCAGAAGCCACGGCGGGGGAGGTCCAGTCCACGTCGGCCATGGCGGCGTCCACGATCTGGTAGATGAGGGCGGCGTTCACGCGGCTCTTGTCGAGCACGAGCTGGAAGGCAGTAGCGGGGATGGCGCGGAACTGGGGAGTGCGGATGCCCTCCACACGGCTGATGAGGGCGGTATTGTAGTTTTTGCCGCCGACCAGCATTTCGGCGGGCTCGCCCATGCGGACGATGTCTGCGCCGGTCATGATGTAGGGGGAACCGCTTTCGTACATAGTGGTCATAATAGCCTCTTATGAAATTTCAGATGGGGAGCCGGGCTCCCCGTTTTTCAGCGTTGGGATTGCCTTGGAACGGAGGGTTCGGCTCAGGCTTCGAGGTTGGAAGCCACGAGGCGGATGAGACGGCCGAGCTGATGGGTGAAGCCGGCTTCGTTGTCGTACCACACCACGATCTTGAGCATGGTCTTGTTCATGACGGTGGTGAAGGAGGCGTCCACAGTACCGCCGTGGGTATCGCCCACATAGTCGATGGAGACGAGGGGTTCGTCGCAGTAGCCGAGGGCTTCATAGAGCCAGGTCTCGGAGGCGTACTTGAGGGCGGCGTTGACTTCCTGGGCGGTGACTTCGGTCTTCAGTTCGCAGGTGAAGTCGACGAGGGAGACGTCAGGGGTGGGCACACGCAGAGCGCCGCCGTTGAGCAGGCCGTTCAGTTCGGGGATGACGAGGCCCACGGCCTTGGCGGCACCGGTGGTGGTGGGGATGATGGAGAGGCCGGCGGCGCGGCCGCGGCGAAGGTCCTTCTGGGTACCGTCGAGCAGACGCTGGCTCATGGTGTAGGAGTGGATGGTGGTCATGAGGCCGTGCAGGATGCCGAACTCATTGTGGAGGACCTTGACGGCGGGGGCGAGGCAGTTGGTGGTGCAGGAAGCGGCGGAGATGACGTCGTGCTTGGCGGGATCGTACACGTTGTCGTTCACGCCCATGACGATGGTGGTGTCGGCGTCCTTGCAGGGAGCGGAGATGATGACCTTCTTGGCGCCGCAGTCCATGTGCAGGGCGAGGCCTTCAC
>JAZQMJ010000112.1:0-7002 GCA_045543435.1 Mailhella sp. | reverse complement strand
AGGAGGTTGCCGAGTATGCGCCCGGGCGAAGAGTACTGGCGGGCGGCCAGCTGTGCCACGGTGTCCATATAGTCGCGAGGGAGGAGCGGCGTGAGCTCGAGCGGCCACGTCAGCGGGCGGAGCTTGATATCTTCCGCTTTGCCCGTGCTGTGCTGGCCTGCAGAGACCCCGGCGAGGGCGCGTTCATCGCCGTCGGGGAAAACGGCCGTCACAACGCCCACGCGGATAGCCCCGTTCCCCAGCGGGACGGCCACGCGCAGGCCGGGCTTCCAGTCGAAACCGGGGAAGCCTTCGGGCGTCGCGTAGGTCAGCGTGGTGAACGGCGGCGTGCATATGGCGACATGGCAGAGCATGGCTCGATGATACCTCATTTCCCTGCGCAGGAAAAGACAGCGGGTACGAGCCCGCCGCGAAGAAGGGAAGCCTGCCCTTGAGGATAAAGATAACGCCTGAGTCGGCCGCAGTGTGCAGGCTTTTGGAAAAAGGAACGCCCCGACACTGGGCCGGGGCGTTCGTAATGGATCGACCGCGAACGGGATCCTCAGGGGCTACTAGAGATTACTCTTCTTCCCACTTGATGAAGCCGGGTTCGACTTCGGTCATAGCGTTGACGATGAGTTCCACGAGGCCGCCGTACTGCATGCCGTTCTTTTCGAGCAGGTTGTTTTCCTGCAGGAGTTCACGGATCTGGCCCTTACAGTTGGAGCAGGGGGCGCAGACGTACTTCTTGATGGAGGGATCGAGGCAGTCGCCGAAGGCGTTGGCGATCTGTTCCATCTTCTTACGGCCGGTGATGTTCATACGCCATTCGTTGATGTTGTTGCGGGTCATGATGGCGAAGCCGGAGCCGCCGCCGCAGCAGTAGTTTTCAACGCCGTGAGGAGTCATTTCACGGAACATGGGGGCAATGGCGTGCAGAACGTCACGCTGGGGCTTCACAACGCCCATGAGGCGCACGAGGTTGCAGGGGTCGTGCAGGGTCACGGGGAAGTTGTTGCGGCTGGGATCGAGCTTCAGGCGGCCGCCGAGCACGATGTCGCGGAGGAGCGGGAAGCAGGATTCGCGAGGAATGTTGAGATCCTTGGGCAGGATACGGTCGGCGATAACGGTGAGGGCCTTGTGAGCGTGGCCGCATTCGCCGATGACGATCTTCTTGACGCCGAGCTTCTTGGCGGCCTGGGCGTGCTTGATGGCCACGCGGGCGGCCTGCACGTCGTCGTAGAACACGCCGTAGTTCACGGAGTCGTAGCCGGCGATCTCGGAGCTGAGGGTCCAGGAAAGACCGGCGGCTTCGAAGATGAGGGAGAAGGCGGCGATGTTGTCGGGCCAGGCGAGCATTTCACCGGCGTTGTGGATGAGCAGGATGTCGGCGTTCGGCACGTCCCAGGGGGTCGTGAAGGTGTAGCCGGTGGATTCCACATAATCCTCGTCGATGAATTCCACGGTTTCCTTGACCACGTCGCCGTTCATGCCGGTGGAAGAACCGACCTGGAGCTGGAGCTGGGTGCCCTTTTCATGCAGTTCGCGGGGGCTCCAGCCGAATTCCTGGGAGAAGAGCTTGCGCAGTTCACGGGCGATGAGGCCGTTGTCGACGCCGATGGGGCAGACCTGGGCACAGCGGCGGCAGAGGTTGCAGCGGTAGGCCATTTCGGCCAGACGGGCAACGGTCTTCCAGTTGAGGTCCATGTCGCCATAGCGCCACTTGGCGAAGGGTTCCTTCTTCACATACTGCTTGTAGATGCGGCGGAAGATCTCGGAACGGAAGTTGGGGCGATACATTTCGTGTTCGCCGGACATTTCGTACAGGTGGCAGGCGTTGGAGCAGGAGTTGCACTGGGCGCAGTAGTCCATGGTGGTGTCCAGCATGGCCAGGCAGGTCCAGTTGTTTTCCGGCGTGAAGAGCTTGCGAACGCCGTCGAGGAAGCGATTAACCATTTCCTCTTCTTCGGCGATAGTCTTAGGAGTGGGGATGAGCAGCACGTTGATGTCGTCAAGAAGGTAGCAGTGCTGTTCCTTCTGGGCGTCGGTGATGGGCTTCCACTCGTAAGTTTCGTACTCGACGGGCATGGGACGGAGGGTGTTCACGTCGACAGTGCAGAGCTGCCCTTCCTCAGAAGAGAGGTGCTTGAAAGTAAGTTCCTGAGAAGATTTCATTGTGGAGCTCCTTAGTCCTGCTTTTCAGTGGCGATCTGGGCCCAGGTCTTGACGCCGTCGCCCTTGATGTGGGAGGCGCGCCAGCTGACGGGCAGGTTCAGGTTGTTGGCAAGCTGGTTTTGGAGCTTGTTATTGTTGATGTAGGGTTCATCGCCCCAGCGGATGTCGTGCCAGGTGAAGTACTTCATGAACAGGTGGCCGAGGAAGCTGTAGGGCACCCAGAAGAACATGAAGAAGCCGATGAGCAGGTACAGAGCGTAGAGGGGGGTAACATCCATGGCGGTGAAGGTGATCATGCCGTAGATGAAAGCGTTGCCCATGAGGGCGAAGTCCCAGGCGCTGTAGCCGAGGCAGAGCACGAGGCCGAGCAGGGCGTACACGCCGAACAGGCCGAGGTTGAAGAAGTGCTCGTTGGAGGTGTACTTGCGCAGGCCGGCGTCGCAGAGGCGGCGCTGGATGAGGCCGACGGCGCCGAAGAGCACGCCGCCGAAGCCGACGACGTTGAGGAACACGGTGACGCAGGTGCAGAAGGTAACGAAGCCTTCAAAGCCGGCCATCTTGGCGAGGGCGGCAAGCACGGTCATGCCCATGGCGCCGAGCAGGAGGTACAGACCCACATGGAAGGGATAGGTGCGCCACCAGAGGGGACGGTTGTGTTCCCAGGTAGCCTTGAGGAACAGAGCTTCTTCGAGGAAGCCCTTGAGAGCGCCCACGACGGAACTGTGGTACTTGTCTTTCCACCAGTCCACGTTTTCGAGGTAGGAGCCGCCGTATTCGACGCGCTCAGCTTCCTCGTGCGCAACGGGGTAGAGTTCCCAGCGCAGATGCTGAGGTTTCTTCAGGTAGCCCATGATACGCATGACAGCGATGGCTACGAAAGCGATGACGGCCGCATAGGCCAGACAATAGAAAAAGATGCTCATGGTTGTCTCCTGTCGCGTTGTACGCCAATTAGCATCTTGGCAGGGGCATTGCCGCCGACTGCCGTTATCCGCACTAACAGCTTTCCGCCGCCTGCGCCCTGCCGAACTTCCTTTTGCACGAGGAATAGCCATGTTCTGCAAGGCCGCATTAGCCATAGCGGCACTCCGGCACGCAATGCACCGGGGAAAGCTAACAGAGTTTAGCCGCAATCTACATAAAGTTCAAGTCTCGCGCTGTGGAATTTTATTATCCATCAGCGAAGTATCGGCCAAGCTTCCTCTAAGGAAAACATAAGGCTTTGTGCCCAGCTGTAAAGGGCGGTGCAAGCCTGAATATTTCAGCGGAAAGGCTGGGCTTCCGGAGGGCAATGATTCTCGGAGGGAGGCAGGGGATGGCCGCCCTTCCATGTTCTGCTGGTATCCTATAGCTGGCTGGGATCTTTATAAAAAAAGCCCGCCGGAAATGCTCGGCGGGCCTTGGGCAGGCATGAGGCGTCTGCGGATGAGGGCAGAAACGGATGGAGTTTCCTTATCCCTTGAAGACGAAGAAGGCACCGGCGATGATGAGGGCGAAGCCGATGGCATGGTTCCAGGTGATGCTTTCGCCGAGGTACATAGTGGAGAAGATGCCGAAGACGGTGAGGGAGATGACCTCCTGTATGGTCTTCAGTTCTGCGGCGGAGAAGTAGCCGAAGCCGATGCGGTTGGCCGGGACCTGCAGGCAGTATTCGAAGAAGGCTATGCCCCAGCTCAGGAGTATGGCGCCTATCCAGGTGAGGGAATGGTGGCGCAGGTGGCCGTACCAGGCATAGGTCATGAAGATGTTGGAGCCGATGAGCAGGACTATGGTGATGAGCGGTACAGGCAGGTTGAGAGTCATGCTGGCCTCTGGGCGGCTGAAAGCGGGAAAAAGAAAGGGGAGCAAGCTCCCCTGAATGAAAGAGACGCCCGAAGGCTGGCCTCCGGGCGGTATTCTTACAGGTCGAATTCCTTGTGCATGACGTTGACGGCCAGTTCGAGGTCGGCTTCGTCCACAAGGCAGGAGATCTTCACTTCGGAAGTGCTGATCATGATGAGGTTGACGCCAGCCTTGTAGAGGCAGTCGAACACGCGGCCGGAAACGCCGCTGTGGTTGCGCATGCCCACGCCCACCACGGAGACCTTGGCGATGTTGGAAGCGCTTTCGATCTTGCTCACGTCATGGCCGGCCTGTTCGAGCACGGCAATGGCGCGCTTCACGTCCTTGCGGGACACGGTGAAGGCCATGTCGGTGACGCCGTTGCGGCTGGCGGTCTGGATGATCATGTCGACCACGATGCCGGCAGAGCCGAGGGGATTGAAGATGCTGGCGGCGGTACCGGGGCGGTCCTGCACGTCGTAGATGGTGATTCTGGCCTGATCCTTATCGAAAGCGATGCCCGAAACGAGCACGGACTCCATCATATCGTCCTCCTTGGTGACCAGCGTGCCGGGGTCGTTGGAGAAAGTAGAACGCACGCGGACGGGAACATTATATTTTTCAGCGATTTCCACAGAGCGGATCTGCAGAACCTTGGCACCCATGGAAGCGAGTTCCAGCATCTCGTCGTAGCAGATGCGGTCCAGCTTATGGGCGGCCTTGCACATGCGGGGATCGGTGGTATAGACGCCGTCCACGTCAGTGTAGATATCGCAGCGGGTCTCGTCGCCGAGGGCGGCGGCGATAGCGACGGCGGAAGTATCGGAGCCGCCGCGGCCGAGGGTCGTGAGGCGCATATCGGGGGTGCGGCCCTGGAAACCGGCCATGACGAGCACGTCGTACGTTTCGAAGAGCTCACGCAGACGGGTGGCGTCGATGGAATCGATGCGGGCGGAACCGAAGGAAGCGTCGGTGATGATGGGGATCTGGAAGCCCAGGATGGAACGGGCCTTCACGCCGGCGTCCTGGAGGAGCATGGAGAACAGGGCAACAGACTCCTGCTCGCCGGTGGTGAGCAGAACGTCGAGTTCTGCGAGGTCGGGCTCGTCCGACCAGTGATAGGCTCTTTCCAGCAGGGCGTTGGTCTGGCCGGCACGGGCAGAGAGGACAACGACGACCTTATAGCCTTCCTCGTGTGCGGCGAGCACCTTGGAGCGCACTTTCTTCATGCACTCAAGGTCGGCTACGGACGATCCGCCGAATTTCTGAACAAGAATACGCATATGCAATATCCCTTAAAGAAGAGAATATGGAACAGTTCAAAGCTGTTCAGGCAAAAAACGCTGCTCAAGCCGGGGCATGAGCTGGCCGAGGAGAGCCTCTGCCGCACTGCCGTGGGCTTCGAGTTCCGCTAGCCGAAAACTTTTGCATGAATTATCAGCGTTGTCCAGAGTTTTTAGGGGCGGCACATTCTCTGCATGAGCTTTGTATTTTTCGGAGTGGATGAGGCGCACTTCAAGGCGTTCTTCCGCATAGTACTGCGAAGCGAGGAATTCGGGCCATTCCAGTACCAGAAGGGCGTTCCCTTCCTCCATGAGTTCTTCCATCTCTTCGGGCATGGAAGCGCCTTCGGAAAGGCGGTAGAGGTCGGCATGGAGCACTTCCGGGCGGGTGGGGTAGATGTTGCAGAGCGTGAAGCTGGGGCTGGCCACTTCGGCATTCTCCCCGCCGGGCAGGGCGGAAACGAAGCCGCGGGTGAGCGTGGTCTTGCCTCCGCCGAGGTCGGCGAAAAGGTAGAGCGAACGTACAGGCGAAGAACTCATGGCCTCGGCCAGCATGCGGCCGAATTCTACAGTGTCTTCAGCATCTTTCAGAATGAGAGGCATATGTCCCCCTTGCAGGGTTCGCCGAGGGCCGCAAGCGCAGAGGGCAGGGCGTCGGCTATGTCATGCGGGCCGTTGCCGCGCATGGGGAAGGTTTCGGAAAGTTTGAGTCCGGCCAGGATGTGGAGCCATACGCCGAGCGTGGCGGCAAGGCCGGAAGCATGGCCGCGCGCGAGGAACGCGCCTATGGCTCCGGCCAGCACGTCGCCTGAACCGGCCACGGCGAGCTGGGGCACGTTCCACGGAGAAATGACGGAAGGCTCGCCCGGTACGGCGATGAGCGTTCCCGCGCCCTTGAGTACCCATACGGCCGGGGCGAGGCCGGCCAGTTTTTCCAGCGCGGAGAAGCGGTCGGCCTGCACTTCGGCGGTGGAGATGCCCAGAAGCGTGGCGGCTTCGCCGGGATGGGGCGTGAGCACGTCGCCGGGGCGCAGCTTTTCCAGTAGATGCGGGCGCTTTGCCAGAGCGAAAAGGGCGTCGGCGTCCAGCACCATGGCCGGACGCTGGGGCAGGGAGAGCAGGGCTTCGGCGAAGTCCGCCGCGCCTTCAGAACGGCCGAGTCCCGGGCCGAAGACCACGGCTTTCGAGGCGGAAAGGGCAGGAACGATGGACTGGAGGGCTTCCGCCTCCCATTCGGCAGAACCTATGCCCTGAGTCGTGAGGGCAGGCATGGAGAAGCGCACGGCGTCCAGCACAGGCTCCGGGCCTGCAACGGTGACGAGACCCGCACCCGTACGCAGGGCGGCAAGCCCGGCAAGGCAGGGCGCGCCCACATAGTCGGAACAGCCGCCGATGACGAGCACGCGTCCGGCTTCTCCCTTGTGGGCCGGGGCATCCCAATGGGCGGGAGCGGGGTTCGGGCCAGCGGACAGCGCGCGCGGGGAATAGCTCGAAGCCCTGTCGCCGGGCATCTGCGAAGGCAGGAGCCATGTGCGGAAACTGGGCAGTACCTCTTCCTGTACGCGGCGCGGCATGCCTATGGGGCGCACGTCCAGCAGGCCGGTGAAGGCTTCGGATTCCGGTACGAGCAGGCCGGGCTTGGCGGCCTGGAAGCTCACGGTGACGTCGGCCCGAACGGCATCCGGGCAGGGGAGGCCCGTGCGGGAATCGAGGCCGGAGGGGATGTCCACAGCGAGGACGAACG
>JAZQMJ010000111.1:0-1999 GCA_045543435.1 Mailhella sp. | reverse complement strand
AGCTGATGTTCATGAGGTCGCCAAGCTCGGCTATCTTGCTGGTGGCGTGGCGGGTCACGGCCAGTTCGAGCTGTTCGGCATCCACGCCGCGCCCGTCGTCGGTGACGCGGATGAGCGTCTGCCCGCCGTTCTCGATGACGGCTTCAATAGTCTTCGCTCCGGCGTCGAGGCTGTTCTCCACCAGTTCCTTGACCACGCTGGAAGGGCGTTCCACCACTTCGCCGGCGGCTATCTGGTTGGAGAGTTCTGGGGGCAGGAGCTGTATCTTCTTACGGGGCGTGTTCATGCATATCTCCGCGGGGCTTTTGTTCGGCGGCGTGTTTTCTTTATATTTCAGGCTGTCTCGGAGTAAGTCAAGGGCTATGAAAAAAGCTCCCCGTTCGGAGAGCTTTCATATGAGGTGGAAGTAGAGCTCGCGGCCCACCCATGCGTCTGTGGCGGCGTATTTCACCTGCTGGGGGGAGAGTTCGCGGTTCTCCCAGTTGGAGCACTGCGCGCTCTTGCTGATGCGGAAGCCCAGCAGATTGGCGGAAAGGGTGCGCAGGCCCTGCGCCTGTATGCCCTTGGCTCGGGCGAGGGCGGCGAGGTCCACCACGCCGGCGGGCGTGAAGTCGTGGATGCGGGCAAGGGCCTTCATGTCATCGTGGATGGCCACGCCGACCTTGAGCACGCGGGGAGAGGCGAGCAGTTCGGCCACGCGATCGTCGAAGGGCAGATGCGTGAGCTGGATGAGGTAGGCGGTATCGGCCGTGGAAAGCTGGATGAGCGCAGGCAGGCAGACCTTGCCCTTGGTGAAGGTGGGGCGCGTCTCGGTATCGAAGCCGAGGACGGGTTCCTTCCAGAGCTGTTCCAGGGCGGCTTCGAGAGCGGCGTCGTCCTGCACGAGGACTATGGGGCCGTCCCATGCCTGTATGGGCAGAAGGTTGATCTCGTCCTTCGTCAGGCACGGCTGAAGAGCAACGGCAGGCTTGGGAGCGGGCGTTTTCTTCACGTTTTTGCGGCGATGGAACGAGTTATTCATGGAAGACATGGGACAGACAACCTTTGCGCGCACCCTATCACGGAAAATTTACAGGGGCAAGACGCATGATTTTACAAAAAAATGGCCCGGAAGGGGAAAATTCCTCCCGGGCCGCAGTATTTTTGCAGGCAGACGCTTTTATTTGCCGATGCAGAAAGACTCGAAGATGCTGTTCAGGGTGTCTTCCGTGCTGTTCAGGCCGGTGATATCGGCCAGATGCGCGGAGGCGGCTTCCAGATGGATGCTGCACAGGTCCGGCGGCATGGAGAGGGCTATGGCGGCTTCGAGGGCGTCCAGCGCGTGGAGGGCCTGCTTCAGCTTGTCGGCCTGGCGCAGGTTGGGGGCGATGTCGCCTTCTTCAGGAGCGGATTCGCCGAGGCAGAGGGAGCGCACGGCGGAGCAGAGTTCGTCGATGCCGGTGCCCTCCTTGGAGGAGACGGCAAGGAGCGGCGCGCCGAAGAAGTCGGCTACGCCTTCGGGCAGGGGCGCGGCGTCGCTCTTGTTCCACACGGCGATACAGCGGGAACGGCCCAGCTTTCCGAGCAGGGCTTTCTCTTCATCGAAGGCGGCGAAGACGTCTGCGGGGGAGCCGAGGGCCTTCTTGCCGTCCAGCACGAGGAGGACACAGCGGGCGTTCTCGGCCATTTCCTGGCCGCGCTTCATGCCTTCGAGTTCGATGCTGTCCTCGCTGTATTCGCGCAGGCCTGCGGTGTCCACGAGGCGCACGGGCAGTCCGGCCAGCGCGGTATGCTCTTCAAGGTAGTCGCGCGTAGTGCCGGGCTTTTCCGTGACTATGGCGCGGTTGCGGCCGAGGAAGGCGTTCATCAGGCTGGATTTGCCCGCGTTCACCTGCCCGGCGAGGACCACGAGTGCGCCTTCGCGCCAGCAGCGGGCGCGTTCGTAGCCTGCCAGCAGGGTGCGTATGCCTTCGGCCACTTCGCGGGTGATGGCCGTGAATTCCTGCGGCGGCAGGCATTC
>JAZQMJ010000110.1:0-2221 GCA_045543435.1 Mailhella sp. | reverse complement strand
GTATTCCTGTGCAAGGCCGAAGTTGATGCAGATGGACTTCGCGTGCCCGATGTGCAGATAGCCGTTGGGCTCAGGCGGGAAGCGGGTATGCACGCGAGAGTCGAAGCGGCCGGTGGCGTGGTCCTGGTTGATGCGGGCGCGAAGGAAATCGACGCCTTGAGTGCGTTCCGCCTCAGGGGCGGAGGTGTTGAGCTGGCTCATAGGGGCCTCATGAGGGTTTGCCGCTGTGCGTTCAGGGCGCACGTACGGCGTTAGCGGGGAGTTCCGGCGGGAGGGCCGGAAAGACGAAGGAAAGAGGATACCTGCCGAGGGGCCGGAGGTCAATCATGCTGGCGGGGGCGATTTCTCTTTCTTTTCATCGGGGCTGAGTTGCGCTATGCTGTCCGGGCCGCTTTTCGGCGGCATCCCCTGAATGAAACGCGGCACGCGCCGCAGGAGAACGCATGAAGATAAAAGAGAGCCGCAAGGCCAGCAAGGCGAGGAAGGCCAGAAAGGCCGAAGCCCCTGTCGAGAACGAAGTCCGTACCGATTCCCTGTACGCCTGGGTGCTGGCCGCCCGCCCCAAGACCCTGAGCGCCGCCCTCTCTCCCGTGGCCGTGGGCTGTGCGCTGGCCGTGTGGGCCGGATGCTTCAAGCCCGTGCCTGCACTCCTGTGCGCGCTCTTTGCCGTGCTCATGCAGATAGCCTCGAATTTCATCAACGACTACACGGATTTCGAGAAAGGACGCGATGGTGAGGACCGCCTCGGCCCGCGCCGCGCCTGCGCCCAGGGCTGGATATCCCCGAAGAAGATGAAGATCGGCGTGGTCATCACCATCATACTCGCGCTCTGCGCCGGCCTGCCGCTGGCGTACTTCGGCGGCGAGAACATGCTGAACGTGGCCATGCTCTGCCTCATCGGCGCCTACGCCTATTCCGCCGGTCCTTACCCCCTCGGCCCGAAGGGCTTCGGCGACCTGCTCGTGGTCATCTATTTCGGCATCATCGCCGTGGGCTTCACCTTCTTCGTGCAGTCCAACGTATGGACGCCGCAGGCTACGTTGTGCGGCCTTGCCGTGGGCTTCTGCATCGACCTCCTGCTCACGGTGAACAATTACCGCGACTGCGAACAGGACAAGGCCAATGGCAAGAAGACCCTGGTCGCCCGCTTCGGCAAGGATTTCGGCCTGCGCTTCTACCTCGGCCTCGGCGGCTTTGCCGTGATGTTCGCCGTCATGCTCATCCCGCACGGCCTCAAGTGGGCGGGCCTGCTCCCTGCGCTCTTCCTCGTGCCGCATTTCATGACCTGGATGAAGATAGGCTCCATCCGCGAGGGCCGCGCCCTCAACGCCTGCCTTGGCGATACTTCCAGGAATATCGTGGTGTTCAGCGCACTGCTTTCCCTCGGCCTCATCATGGATGCCGCCGCGAAGCTGAACTGAAAGCTTTTGCCATAGGAAAAGGGGAGGGGGCTTCTGCTGAAGTCTCCTCCCCTTTCTGCGTCTATGCTCTGAGGTGTTTTACAGAGCCATCTTGTAGATCTCGTAAACGTCGTCGGCGTTGAGCTGCATCACCTTGCCGACAGGGCCGCCCATAGTGGAGATGCACTTTTCGGCCATCTCGCGGAGCTGTTCGTCGGTGGGCTCGATGCCCAGTTCGCGGATGCTGGTAGGCATATTGATGGCCCGGCAGAAGTCTTCGAAGGCTTCTATGCCCTTGAGGGCCGTTTCCTGGTCCGTACCCGCGCCGCTCACGTTCATGACGAGCTGGGCGAAGCGCACGAAGCGTTCGGGATGCTGGCGGGAGACATAGCGGGCCCAGCTGCCGTAGATGGCGGCGAGGCCGGCGCCGTGGATGACGTCGAAGAGGCCGCTGATCTCGTGTTCTATCTTATGCGGAGCCCAGTCGCCGCCGTCGGTGCCGCAGCCGGTGAGGCCGTTGTGCGAGAGCGTGCCGGCCCAGAATATCTCGGCGCGGGATTCGTAGTTCTGCGGATCGTCGCGGAGGATGAGGGCATGCTTCATGGTGGTGCGCATGATGGCGGCGGCGATGCTTTCGGTCACGTCCATGCCGCCGGAGCCGTAGAACCAGCGTTCCATGGTGTGCATCATGATATCCACACAGCCGCTGGCGGTGTGGTAGTCGGGCAGGGTCATGGTGAGCTGGGGATCCATCACGGCGAAGCGGGGGCGGGAAAGGTCGCTGGTACAGCCGCGCTTCACCCAGCCGT
Organism: Mailhella sp.; assembly: GCA_045543435.1. Taxonomy (GTDB): domain Bacteria; phylum Desulfobacterota; class Desulfovibrionia; order Desulfovibrionales; family Desulfovibrionaceae; genus Mailhella. The sequence goes on along the minus strand of JAZQMJ010000110.1, from coordinate 12 downwards.
CTTCAGAGGTGA
>JAZQMJ010000109.1:0-3852 GCA_045543435.1 Mailhella sp. | reverse complement strand
GTGGAGAAGATCAAGGACGGCGATAAGCTCGAGATCAGCCCCGAGACCGGCGTCATCCGCAACCTCACCAGCGGCGACGAGATCCGCATCCCCGTGCTTTCCTCCATGATGCAGACGCTCATCGACAAGGGCGGCATGGTCAATTATGTGAAGGAACAGCTCAGGGAAATGGGCGAATAGCGTTTCTGTTCGGCTTGCAAGGCGGCGGGATATCTGGTGATGTCCTGCCGCTTTTTTTATTTATGGACAGAGAGTAGCGCGATAGGGACATTATGGCGTATTCCCTTGAAGTTGCGGCTTTCTTCTGATATCTTGCCAAGAAAAATACCTTTTCGGGGGGAATTATGGATCCTTATTACGCTGGATGGCTTTCCATCCTGCCTCCTGTCATCGCCATCGTGCTTGCCCTCATCACCAAGGAAGTCATCTCTTCCCTGCTGGTCGGCATCCTTTCCGGCACCTTTATCTATGCCATTGGCACCGGTGCCGACTTCACGCTCATGAGCACCGTTGAGAACGCCTTTGCCATCATGGGCAAGCGTGTGGACTTCAACATCATCATGTTCTGTTCCGCCCTTGGCGCGCTCGTCTATGTCATTTCCATGGCCGGCGGCTCTCGTGCCTACGGCAAGTGGGCCACTTCCCGCATCAAGAGCAAGCGCAGTGCCATGCTTTCCACTGCCGGTCTCGGCGGCCTCATCTTCATCGACGACTATTTCAACTGCCTCACCGTTGGCACCGTGATGAAGCCTGTGACCGACACCTACGGCGTTTCCCGTGCCAAGCTGGCCTACATCATCGACGCCACCGCCGCTCCCATCTGCATCATCGCCCCTATTTCCAGCTGGGCCGCCGCCGTTGGCAGCAACCTGAAGTCCACCGGTGCTTTCGAGAGCGACCTTGGCGCGTTCGTGGCCGCTATCCCCTACAACTTCTACGCTCTCCTGTCTCTTGCCATGGTGTTCATCCTCTGCTGCACCAAGCTGGACTTCGGCCCCATGCGCAAGGCCGAGAAGCGTGCCGCTGAAGGCGATCTCGGTGTTCTCGCTCAGCCCACTGCCGCCAAGCTCGTGACCAAGAATGGCACCGTGTGGGACATGATCATCCCCATCCTCGGCCTCATCGTCTGCGCCGTGCTCGGCATGATGTACAGCGGCGGCTACTGGGGCAAGGACGAAGCCTACCATACCTTCACTGCCGCCCTCGGCAACTGCAGCGCTTCCCCCTCTCTGGTGTGGGCTTCCTTCGGCGGCCTCATCGTGGCCCTTATCATGTATGTGCCCCGTCGTCTCCTCACCCTCTCTGAATTCATGGGCGGCGTGATGGAAGGCTTCAAGGCCATGCTTCCCGCCTGCGTCATCCTCGTCTTCGCCTGGGGCCTCAGCGGCGTGTGCCAGGAAATGCTCCAGACTCCCAAGTTTGTCGAGCATCTCGTGAAGGACGGCGGCATGAGCATCGGCAGCCTCATCCCCTTCCTCATCTTCTTCATCGCCGCTTTCCTGAGCTTCTCCACCGGCACCGCCTGGGGTACCTTCGGTATTCTCATCCCGCTCATCGTGCCCGTGGCTCAGGCTATCTGCCCTGAACTCATCGTGGTGGCTCTCTCTGCCACGCTGGCCGGTTCCGTGTTCGGCGATCACTGCTCGCCCATTTCCGACACCACCATCCTTTCTTCCGCCGGTGCCGGCTGCAGCCACATCGACCATGTGAGTACCCAGCTCCCCTACGCCGTGCTCGTGGCCTTGTGCAGTGGCTTCGGCTACCTCGTGGCCGGATTCGTCACCTCCAATCCCTGGGTATGCCTGTTCGCCAGCGGTGCCCTGATGGTCGTGGCCCTTGTCGTGCTGAGCCGCCTCAGCGCCGCTAAGGAAGCCAAGGCCGCCTAAGCTCGCCTGAGCATGAAAAACGAAGCCCTCTGCCGGAAACGGCAGGGGGCTTCTTCTATGCCTGAGTGCGTTGGATGAAAAAAGGCCCGGAGAAAACCGGGCCGTGAGTTAGCAGGGAAAGCGCTGGCTATCTGGCGAGTACTTTTTTCATGGTCTCCAGAGCCATGGCCATGCGGGAGGCATCGGCCTGCGTGCCCATGTGGCCGAGGCGGAACACCTTGCCGTTCAGCGGGCCGAGACTGCCGCCGACTACGAGGCCTTCTGCTGCAAGAGCCTTGCGCCAGTCGGCCCATTCCCAGCCGGCAGGGATGCGGGCGGCGGTAACAGTGGGGGAGTTCACGGCGTCGGGAGCAGTCCAGAGGGGGATGCCGATCTCGGCCAGACCTGCGCGGCACTGGCGGGCCACGGCATCGTGACGGGCGAAAGCGTTCTCAAGGCCTTCTTCTTCAAGGGCGCGGAGGCCTGCGTCAAGAGCGGCCACGCCCCACCAGTTGGGCGTGTAGGGATGAGTCATCACGTCGTCCATGGCGTGTTCGAAAGGACGGACGGCATCATAGCCAGCGTAGCCGACTTCACGGATGCGTTCCCATGCGGCCTTGCTCACGCTCATGAAGCTCATGTCAGGCGGGCAGGAAAGGCATTTCTGAGAGCCGCCGAGCACGCAGTCGGCATGCCAGAGGTCGGCATCCACAGGCGCGCCGCCGGCACTGGCCACGGCATCGACCACGAAGAAGGGGACGCCCATCTCATGCTTGATGCGGCCCAGCTCTTCCAGAGGGTTCAGGGTGCCGGAAGGGGTCTCGCAGTGGACGGCGGTCATCAGGACAGGGCGATGGATGCGGATGGCCTCGCGGACCTTTTCAAGCGTGGCTTCCGTGATGGTCGTGTCGTAGGGCTCGGAGACCTTGACAGCCTTGCAGCCGAGGATCTCGGCCATGTCCCCGAAGCCGTCGCCAAAGACGCCGGTACCCACGCTGAGGACCACATCGCCGGGCTTGAGCAGGCTCTTCAAGGCACCCCAGAGCACGAGCATGCCTTCGCCGGTGCCGATGATGACATCTTCCTTCGTGCCGAGCAGAGTCTGCAGGCGAGTGCTCACGGAGCGATACAGTTCGAGATACTCCGTGCCCATGCGGGGAGGCGCGTAATCCTTGGCAAGTACGGCGGAAACGGCAGGATGCACAGAGACAGGCCCGGGGTAGAACGGCATGGGCGCGTAAGGCTTGAATGTATTCATGGCAGTATCCTGAAAGGATAAGAGGTTGTAAGGAGGTGGCTTCCATCCACTTTTTTGAAAGCTCTATCCTGCTTCCTGCTTCCTTTCAATAAAAAAGGCTAAAAAAGAGGGAGGAAACTCTTTTTTCAAGAGCTTCCTCCCTTGGCATTTTCGCTGTTCTTACAGGGGGGCGCGCTGGTTGTGGGTGCCGAGGGCGCGGGTGAGCTTGTCGCCTACGAGGAAGAGGCGGCCTTCGTCGAAGGCGCGGCCCAGGAGCTGGAGGCCGACGGGCAGGCCATTGCTCATACCCACGGGCACGGAGAGGCCGGGCAGGCCGGCGAGGTTCAGCGACAGGGTGAAGATGTCCATGAAGTACATCTGGAGCGGATCGCCGGCCATTTCGCCCATCTTCCATGCAGGAACAGGGGAGACAGGGGCGAGGAGCATGTCGCACTGCTGGAGGGCGTCGAGATAGTCCTGGCGGATGAGGCGGCGTACCTGGGCGGCCTTGCGGTAGTAGGCGTCGTAGTAGCCGGCGGAAAGGACGTAGGAACCGAGCAGGATGCGGCGCTGGACTTCGGGGCCGAAGCCTTCAGTGCGCGAGCTGGTGTACATGTCTTCGAGGTTCTTGGGGGCGGCGGTGCGGTGGCCGTAGCGCACGCCGTCGTAGCGGGCGAGGTTGGAGCTGGCTTCGGCGGCGGCAAGGATGTAGTAGCTGGCGATGGAATATTCGGTGTGGGGAAGGGAGAC